>JBBRFV010000103.1:0-7934 GCA_038241335.1 Caulobacterales bacterium
TCCCCGTGCGGAGCATGGGGAGGTGGCTCGAAGCGAAGCGGAGAGACGGAGGGGTTCTGTCACGCCCCCGCCCTTTCCTGTTCGACCCAGGCCACCGCACACGCCTTACACAGGTCGCGGATGCGGCCGATGTAGCTCTGGCGTTCGGCGACGGCGATGGCCCCGCGGGCGTCCATCAGGTTGAACAGGTGGCTGGCTTTCAGAACCTGGTCGTAGGCGGGCAGGACCAGCGCCTGGCCTTGCGGGCCCTTCATGGCGAGGAAGCGCGACACCTCGGCGACCATGTCCTCGAACCGGCGCTTCAGGCCGTCGACGTCATAGCCGTGGAAATTGGCTTCGGACTGCTGGCGCTCGTTCTCGAGGAAGACCTCGCCGTAGGTCAGGCCCTCCCTGGTGAACTTCAGATCGTAGACGTTGTCGACGCCCTGGACGTACATGGCGAGGCGCTCGAGCCCGTAGGTCAGCTCGCCCGAGACGACGTCGACCTCGATGCCGCCGACACCCTGGAAATAGGTGAACTGGGTCACCTCCATGCCGTCGCACCAGACCTCCCAGCCGAGGCCCCAGGCGCCCACGGTGGGGTTCTCCCAGTCATCCTCGACGAAGCGGATGTCGTGCAGGGTCGGGTCGATGCCGATCGCGCGCAGCGAGCCGAGATAGAGGGCCTGAAGGTTCTCGGGGTTGGGCTTCAGGATCACCTGATATTGGTAATAGTGCTGTAATCTATTGGGATTTTCGCCGTAACGGCCGTCGCCAGGCCGGCGGCTGGGCTGGACGTAGGCGGCCTTCCACGGGCGCGGGCCGAGGGCGCGCAGGACCGTGGCCGGGTGCAGGGTGCCGGCGCCAACCTCGATGTCATAGGGCTGGAGGATCGCGCAGCCCTGATCGCCCCAGTATTTGTGGAGCGTCAGGATCAGGTCCTGGAAGGCGAGCGGTTCGGGCGTCGGGCTGGACAAGGGAGGCTGTTCGCAGTCGCAAAAATGAGAGGCGCGGACCCTAGACGGGGGGCCTGCGCCGGGCAAGGCGGGCGGCGGGTCCGGACGAGGCCGCCGCCGCAAAAACAGGGTCCAGAAAGTCCAGAGAGTCTGGAGAGTCCAGATCGGTGAGCTGCCCCGCCTTGGCCAACCTTGTAGCGGGTTGATGCGTCAGGATCGGTCGCAAGGGAGAATTAAGCGCCCGCAGCTACAGATCGTCTTCATGAAGCAGATCGACCAGATGCGCCGGCGGGCCGCGCGCTATCTCGACATCGAGGCGGCGGTCATCGCCCCGGCCAAGGGCGTGTTCTCGCTGAGCTTCGACGACATCCCCGCCACGGCCTGGACCGAGGCCGGACCAATCCTGGCCGAGCACGGCGTCAAGGCGACCTACTATGTCTGCGGCGGCCTGGCCGGGAAGCGGAACATGGATCGCGACCAGTTCGAGGTCGCCCACCTGCAGGCCCTGTATGCGGCGGGGCACGAGGTCGGCTGCCACACCTTCGGTCACACCAGCGTGCTGCGCATGGATGCGGCGGCGCTGAAGCTGAGCCTGGACGCCAACGCCGCCTGGGTGGCCGAGCGGCTGGGCGGCTACCGGATGTTCACCTTCGCCTATCCGTTCGGGGACGCGACGCTCGACGCCAAGCGCACGATCCGGGACCGGTTCGCGCTGGGCCGGGGGGTGCGCGACGGGGTCAATGCGGGGCGGGCCGACCGGGGGCTGGTCCGCTCCATCGGCCTGGAGAGCCGGCGCCTGCCCGGCTACGACCTGGCAGCGCTGATGACCGAGGCGGCGGAGCGGCGGGGCTGGCTGACGGCCTATGGCCATGATGTGAGCGACCGACCGACCGACTACGGCTGCACGCCAGACGACCTGGACCGCGTCCTGCGGCTGGCCAGGGCCGCGGGGCTGGAGATCCTGCCGGTCGGGGCGGGCTGGGACGCGGTGACGGCGTGAACCCGGCTTTCCTCATCGTCCGGCGAGCGTAGCGAGACCGGGGGCCCAGCGGCGCCGAAGGCGATCTGTTCACACACGATGTCGGCGAGGGTGGCCTCCGCACAGGTTCGCGCTATCGCGCACCGCTGGGTCCTCCGGTCTGCGCCGCGAAGACGCGGCTTGCCGGAGGATGACGAAAGCCGGGGTCAGGCCGCCGCCGCCCTCTGACGTTTCCGCGCATCGGCCCAGCGGATGAGGGCGGCGCGGGGCCAGGCGACGAGCCAGGAGCGGGCCGTGTATTCGCCGGACTCGATCATCGCCGCGCGGGTCGGAGAGCTGGTCGCAGCGCGTGAGGTGTGGATCTCGCCCGGGCCTTGATGGACCATGAAGGCGCCGTGCTTCAGCGGATTGAGCCGCAGATAGGCGAGGCGCGGGCTGATGGTCTCGAGCGGCGGGTCGTAGAACCACGACGAGCCGAGCATGCCGGCCATCTCGGGGCGGCGCTTGAGGATTTCGGCGGCGGTCGCCCAGGCGCGGTCCCAGCCGGCCTCGTTGAAATCAGAAAGCTCGCGGCTTTCGGTATGCACCTCCAGCCACGGCTTCCAGGCCTGGGCGGCGGCGTAGGCAGGGACGACGGACCAGCCCCAGCCCTCGCGGGCGTGACGCAGCACCTGGCCGGGGCCCATGGGCGAACTGAGGTCGATCATCTGGGTGCGGGCGCCGGGCACGCTGAGCACCAGCGAGAGGCGCACGTCCTTGGCCCAGAAGTCGCGGTCATAGGGGTTGGCGGCGGCGGTCAGGAAGTCAGCCATGCGTCCGATCCATTCGGGCCACAGCTCCAGCACCGCGCCTGGCATGTCAGCGGCGGGCAGTCGCACCGGCGTCTCCAGCGCCCACAGGGCGATCAGGGCGCGGCGGTGGTCCTCGGTCAGGGCGTCGCCGAACGCCGCTCGCAGGGCTTCTTCGGCGCGGTGCGACGGCTGGTCGAAATCCCAGTGCGGCGCGGACCCGGCGGCGGCGGTCGCGGCCGGACCGGACAGGGCGTGCAGTCGCGCCCGGTCTTCGGACGGGACCTTGGCCAGGACGGCCTCGAAGGCCGCGATGTGGGCAGGCGAGAGCGTTTCCATGCCCGCAGCCTGCCAGAAACCTGTTGGCCGACCGTTAAGCGCGAAAAAGGCGGCGGACCGGAGCCCGCCGCCTCTCATCGTCCAAATCGAGGGATCAGCCCTGCGGGGTCGAGGGAACCGGCACGGGGGTGGAGGTCGGGTTGGGCTCCGTGCCATCGGGCGCGCCGTCCGCCGGGTCGGGCGTCTGCACCGGCGGGGTGACGGCCGGAACCGCTACGGGGGCGTCGTCCCCGTCGCCCGTGGCCGCCTGCGACCCGGTCGGCGTGAGGACGTGATCGATGGCGAAGACCGCGCCGTTGGAAGCTTCCAGACGCGCGCCGGTAATGGTGGCGTTGTCGGCCATCAGATTGGCGCCCGTCCCGTTCAGCTGGATGCGGGCGCCGGCGGCGGTCTCGACCGGCCCGGCATGGCCACGGATCTGGGCGTCCTCAACGTCGGCGACGATCACATGGTAGAGCAACAGCTGGCGCAGTTCGGCGGCGTTGGCGGGATCCATCAGGCGCGTGCGGTCGGCCTCGGACATGGCCGCAAAGGCGGCGTCGGTCGGGGCGAAGATGGACACGGCGGCGTGCGACTTCAGGGTGTCGGTCAGATGGGCGCTGTCGAGCGCCGCCAACAGGGTGGTGAAATGGCCCTGGGCCTGAAGCACGTCGATCACATTGTTGGCCTGGGCCTGAGTGACGGCCGCCTGGGCGGCCGGGACCGCGGCTGGGGCCGGCATGGTCTGTGGCGCGGGCATGGGCATTGCGGGCTCTGCGGGAGCCGACGGCATCGGACGCACGCCCGGGCTGACGGTCTGGGCGAAGGCCGCCGGCGCACCCAGCAAGGCGGTCGCGGCGACGGTGGCAAGCAAAAGCGTATAGCGCATGAGTCTGTATCCTTCCGGGTTCAGGCCGACGCGACAATGGGGGAGGCGCGCTGCAGCCTGCGGTCGATAACCGTGAAGAAAGCGCGCCAATCCCGCTTGTGGTTCCATTTTCACAATGGTTCCCCGAAAACCGACGGCATGCGGACCATGACTTGCAGGCAGAAAACTTGACCTCGACTGAACTGAAAAGTTGACTTTTTAAGCTTGAACAGCCGCGAACGGATCGGCGAGTATCGTGGCGTGAATCCACCAGCCCGGGTGACTCCCCGACAGGGCGGCGGCGGCGGCTTTGGCGGCTTCGGGCGAGGCGCACAGGCCGAAGACGGTGGCGCCGGAGCCCGACATGCGAGCCAGATCGACGCCGGGGGCGGTCCGCACGGCCTGCAGGGCCTCGCCGATGACGGGCTGAAGCGCGATGGCGGGGCGTTCGAGATCGTTGCGCAGGCCGGCCAGCCAGTCGATCACCGTGCGCGGACTCCAGTCGGCGGGCGGGGCGGGGCGGTCGGCCGGGTGCGACGGGCCGGCGTCGAGGGCGCCATAGACCGCCCCTGTCGATGACGGGACGCCGGGGTTGACCAGCACGGCCGACAGCGGCGGCAGGGCCGGTTCGGGCGTCAACCGGTCGCCGCGGCCCTCGGCCCAGGCCGGACGGGCGAACAGGCACATGGGGCCGTCGGCGCCGACCCCGGCGGCGATGGCGGCGAGGCTGTCGTTATCGAGGTCGGGGGCGAGGAGGTCGCGCGCCAGCCTCAGGACCGCGCCGGCGTCGGCCGAACCGCCGCCCAGGCCGGCGGCGATGGGCAGATGCTTGCCCAGGGTCACCGACAACGCCGGGTCGCCCCGGCCTGTCGCGGCGCCGAGAGCTCGCAGCGCGCGCAGGATCAGATTGTCCCCCTCCCCCGTCAGCGCCGCGGCGAACGGTCCGGTCACGGTCAGGGCCAGGCGGTCCGACGGGGCGACGGAGACCACATCCCCGAGATCGGCGAAGGCTACCAGGCTGGCCAGCGGATGATAGCCGTCCGCGCCGGGCGGGCCGACGTGGAGGAACAGGTTCACCTTGGCCGGGGCAAGCGTGCGGCCCGGCACGGTCAGGACGCGGCGGCGGGCGCCGAAGCGGCCAGACCTTCGGCCAGCTTCTTCTCGACCTCGGCGCGGCGTTCGGCGTCGGGATCGAGGGTCAGGACGCGCGTCCATTGCCAGCCCGCTTCGCGCTCGCGGCCGACACGCCAGTAGGCGTCGCCCAGGTGGTCGACGATCTCGGGATTGGCCGGCTGTTTGGCCACCGCCTCCTCGAGCGTCGTCACGGCGGTCTCGAACTGGCCCTGCCGGAACTGGGCCCAGCCGAGGGAGTCCTGGATGTTGGCGTCGGTCGGGGCGACGGCATGGGCCCGGGCGATCATCTCGGCGCCCTGGTCGACGCGACGGCCGCTGTCGACCCAGAGATAGCCGAGATAGTTGAGCGCCTCGGCGTCGTTGGGCCGGAGCTGCAGGGCGGCCCAGAGCTCGGCCTCGGCCTCGTCATGGCGCTGCAGGGCCTCGAGCACGCTGCCGCGCAGGAAGTGGACATCGAACGGCTGGCGGCCGTTGTCCAGGGCGGGGCGGGCCAACTGGGCCAACGCCTCTTCGTCGTGGCCGAGCACATGCAGCTGGGTGGCGAAGGCGTAGGCGATAGGGGGATCGTCCGGCAGGACGGCGGCGGCCTGGCGGAAGGCGTCTAGGGCGGGCTCCGGCTGTTTGTCGCGGACGAAGCTGACGCCGATGTTGGCGCGGGCGCGGGCGTAGGCCCCGGGATCCGTCGGGCCGATGTGAGCCCAGGCGTCGCGGGCCGCCGACTCCTGGTGGACGTCCGCCCATGCCCGACCGAGCTGTTCCAGCACGGCGTCGCTCGGGTTCAGCACCTGCGCCATGCGCAGATAGACGGGGGCGAGGTCGGGCGCGTGCTCGGCGGTGGCCTGATAGGCGGCGATGGTCAGGCCGTCGGCCGCGCCTTCGGCGAAGCTGGGGGCGGCCGGGGCGCGACCGCCCGCCTGAAGATTGGCCCGCGCGGCGGCTGTGCCCGGGTCCTGGGTCGGTCCGGCGAGGGCGGCGTCGTACTGGGCCAGCGCCTCGACCTTGCGGCCGCGCCGTTCGAGGAAGGCGCCGTAGTTGGTGCGGAAGGCGATGCCGATCGGCGCGGCGACCAGCGCCTTGTACTCGGTGTCGGCCTCGTCATAGCGGCGACGGTTCTCCAGCAGCAGGGCGCGGGCCTGACGCCGGAAAAGGCTGGTGGGGTCGGTCGGAGCGCCGTCCAGCGGTTTGAGCGCCGTGTCCCAGTCGCCGGCGGCGGCGGCCAGCCAGGGCGTGATGTAGTCGCCGGCGCGAAGGTGCGGCGGGGCGATCGGGCGCTGGGTCAGGACCGCGAAGGCCGCGCGGGGATCGCCGGCGGACCAGGTCTCGACGATGTCGGCCAGCCGGCCGGCGTCGCTGAGCACCGGCGGGGCGTCGGCGCCCTGGGGCGCGAGGCGGGCGGCGACGCCGAGGTCGCCGGACAGGAGGGTGGTCAGGAAGGCTTCGTCGCGGACCCCCGGCTGTTCCGGTGTCAGGGCCTCGGTCTGGGTCAGCAGGATGGCGGCGTCGTTGCGGTCACCCCGGAAATTGGCGAGGTGGCCGGACAGGTAGAGGCCGTAGGCCGAGCGGCCCTGGGCGTCGACGGGGACCGGGGACCAGATCTCGGGGATGGGCGGGGCGACCGCGTCGGCGGGCGGGGGGACGGGTGCGTCCGCCGGCAGAGCGGCGTCGCCGGGCAGGATCACGGCCGGGGCGGCGGGCGGCGCAGCGGGCCCGGCCGCGGGGACCTGGGCGGGCATCGGAACGGGCGGGTCCTGGGCCAGGACTGCGGTCGGGCAGACGACCAGGACCACGCCGGCGATCAGGGCGAGGCGGAGCGACGAGGGGCGGTAGGGGTGGCGCATGAAGCCGACCCTTCCCGCTTTATGCGGCGGCGACAAGGCCCCTCGCCCGCAGAGCGCTACATATTCGGATAGTTGGGGCCGCCGCCGCCTTCGGGCGTGGTCCAGACGATGTTCTGCGACGGATCCTTGATGTCGCAGGTTTTGCAGTGGACGCAGTTCTGGGCGTTGATCTGGAAGCGCGGATCAGTCCCCTGCTCGTTGTACAGCACCTCATAGACACCGGCCGGGCAGTACAGCCGCGCCGGTTCGCCATATTTGGGCAGGTTCACCGAGATCGGGATCGACGGGTCCCTCAGCGTCAGGTGGGCGGGCTGGTCTTCCTCGTGGTTGGTCGCCGACAGGAACACCGAGCTCAGCTTGTCGAAACTGATCACGCCGTCAGGCTTGGGATAGACGATCGGCGTGTAGTCCTTGGCCAGGCCCGTCGACGCGGCGTCCGTCTTTCCGTGCTTCAGCGTGCCGAACAGGGAAAAGCCGAACAGCGTATTCGTCCACATGTCGAGGGCGCCAAGGGGCACGCCGATATAGGTGCCGAAGCGCGACCAGAGCGGCTTCACGTTCCGCACCGTCTTCAGGTCCTTGTAGACCCAGCTGTCCTTCCAGCTCTGCTCGTAGGCGGTCAGTTCGTCGTGGCTGCGGCCCTCGCCGAGCGCGGCGAAGGCGGCCTCGGCGGCGAGCATGCCGGTCTTCATCGCGTTGTGGCTGCCCTTGATGCGGGGCACGTTGACGAAGCCGGCGGAGCAGCCGATCAGCGCGCCGCCCGGGAAGGTCAGCTTCGGCACCGATTGCAGGCCGCCTTCGGTGATCGCACGCGCGCCATAGGCGATGCGCTTGCCGCCTTCCAGATACTCGCGGAACATCGGATGGGTCTTCATCCGCTGGAATTCGTCGAAGGGCGAGAGATACGGATTCTTGTAGTTGAGGTGGATCACGAAGCCGATGGAGATCAGCCCGCCTTTCATGTGGTACATGAAGGTGCCGCCGCCGGTCTCGGCCTTTAGCGGCCAGCCGAAGGAGTGCAGGACGAGGCCCTCTTTGTGCTTGGCCGGATCGGCCTGCCACAGCTCCTTGATG
>JBBRFV010000104.1:0-7933 GCA_038241335.1 Caulobacterales bacterium
GTCCACCAAGGGCCTGATCGAGAGCGACGGCCGTCTGCGCCTCGCCCTGACCTGGAACGCCCAGGGTCCGTTCGGCGTCGGCCCGGTGGCCATCGACGGAGCCATGACCGGCGACGGAGCCCTGACCGGCACGCTGGCGCGGCCCCGCGCCGACCTGCGGGCCCATTTCAACGACGTCGCCGCTGGCGCGCTGAAGCTGACCCAGGCCGACCTCATCCTCAGCTTCCGCCGGGGCGACGACGCCTCGGACGGCCGCGTCTCGCTCACCGCCGGCTCCAACTACGGTCCGGCTCGGGCCAGCGGAAACTTCTTCCTGGGCGGCGACCGCATCCGCCTGACCGATGTGGATCTCAACGCCGGCGGAATCACCGCCCAGGGCGCCATCGCCCTGTCCAGCAACATCCCGTCCAGCGCCGACCTGACCTTCACCGCCCGACCCGGCGCCTTCCTCGCCTCGGGCCAGGCCGACGGCCGCGTGCGCCTGACCGAGGGCCCCGGCGACGACACCGCCATCCTCGACGTGACGGGCCGCAACGTGCGTCTGGCGGGCTCCGGCTATGTGATCCGCTCGCTGGACCTCAACGGCCATGGAACGCTGGACCGGCTGCCCTTCACCCTCAAGACCGACATCGGCGGGGCCACCCCCGTCCAGTTCGACGGCACGGGCGTCTATTCGCGCCAGAACAAGGCCCATAGCGTGGTTCTCGAGGGCTCGGGCCGGGTGCGCGAGATCGCCTTCACCACCCGCAGTCCCGTGGTCATCGCCTTCGCCGGAGACGGCCGGGTGGCTCGCGTCGATCTCGGCGTCGGCGGCGGCGTTCTGCTGGGGGAACTGCGCCAGGACTCCCATGCGGCCCTGCTCGAAGCCAGCCTCACCAGCGTCGATCTCGGCTCCCTGGCGCCCGACTTGCGGGGCCGGATCACCGGCAAGGTCTCCCTTCGCGGCGCGGGTGCGGACCTCTCCGGGTCCGCCAACATCGACATGCAGGGCGTGCGCAGCATCGACGCCCCGCGCGGCCTGGCGGTCAACGGATCTATCAACGCCGTACTGGTCGGGAACACCCTGCGCGTCCAGGCCCAGGCGCGCGACGCCGACGAGGTCCAGGCCTCGGCTGACATCACCCTGCCGGTTGAGGCGTCCGCGGCCCCGTTCCGTCTCGCCGTCGTCCGCACCCGCGAGATGTCTGGCGAGGTTTCCATCCAGGGGCAGATCCAGCCGATCTGGGACCTGCTGGCCGGCGGCGAACGCTCCCTGTCCGGTCAGGTCAACGCCCACGCCACCCTCGCCGGCTCGATCGCCGCTCCGCGCCTCAACGGCCGGCTGGACCTGCAGCAGGGAGCCTTCCGCGACAGCGCCACCGGCGTGCGGCTGGACGACGTCACCCTCGCCAGCCGGTTCGACGACACCACCGGCGTGGTCGAGGCCTTCAGCGCCACCGACGGGTCGGGCGGCACGGCGACCGGCCGGGGCCGCATCGGCCTGAAGCAGGGCTCGGGCTCCAGCTTCCAGCTGGCCCTGACCCGGTTCCGCATCATCGACAACGACATCGCCGAGGCCCGGGCCTCGGGCCCTCTGACGGTCACCCGCGGCGAGAACGGCGACATCACACTGAGCGGCCGCATGGCCGTGGACGAGGCGCGCATCGAGGCCAATCCGCCCGGCTCCAACGGCATCATCCGCATGGACGTGGTCGAGATCAACAAGCCCGGCGGCGACCTCCCCGAGGCCGAGCAGAACGGCCAGCGCGGCCCGCAGTTCGGTCTCGACGTGTCCCTGCGTTCGCCGGGCGGGGTCCGCGTGGTCGGTCGGGGATTGAACGTCGACATGAGCCTCGACGCCCGCGTCACCGGCACCATCGCCCGTCCGATCCTGACCGGGAACGCCGGCGTGGTGCGCGGCGACTACGAGTTCGCCGGCAAGCGGTTCGTCTTCGACGACCGGGGCACGGTCGCCCTGTCTACCAATCCGGAGTTGATCCGGCTGAACCTGCAGGCGACCCGCGACGACCCGGCCCTGACCGCCACCATCCGGGTCACCGGAACCGCGGCCAAGCCCGAGATCGAGCTGACCTCGACCCCGGCCCTGCCCCAGGACGAGATCCTGTCCCAGGTCCTGTTCGGGCGCTCAGCCTCGCAGCTGTCGCCCCTTGAGGCGGCCCAGCTGGCGTCAGGCGTCGCGGCCCTGGCGGGCGGCGGCGGCTTCGATGTGATCGGAAATCTGCGCGAGCTGGCCGGTCTGGACCGGCTGTCGTTCGGCGGCGAGGCGTCCAGCCTGACCGTAGCCGGGGGGCGCTACATCACCGACAACGTCTATCTGGAGATCATCGGCGGCGGCGAAAACGGCGCGGCCGTGAACGTCGAATGGCAGGTCCGCCGCAACCTGGCCATCAGCTCCAAATTCGGCGGACAGGGCGACGCCAGCCTGTCGATCCGCTGGCGCCGCTCGTCGCGACCGCCGGGCGCCCGTTCGGACGACCGGCGACCGAACCGCTAGTAGGCTTGCGCGTCGCGGAAGCGCTTGAGCGCGTTCACGCCGCGGATGCCCGCGATGTGCAGGAGGAATTCCACCACCATGACCAGCAGGCCGGCGATGATCTGCCACGTCGGCGTCTGCGCCGCGCTCGGCACGTCCATCGAGCCCATCATCGCCAGGCCGATAACCGTCGTGACCAGGCCATACGCGACCAGAATCAGGAAGATGATCGGAATCGCGAGGTTCGGCTTGAACCACTGCACCAGGCCCAAGACCAGTTGGATGGCCACGAAGACCACGGCCATGCCGACCATCGCCTGACCCATTATGCCCATCATGCCCGCCGCTTCGGGCGACTGCGCCGAAGCGTTGGCCAGGGCCGCCTGCACCTGCGCCTGACCGCTCGTCATCAGGATGAAGACCCCGATGCAGCCCCAGATGACGCCGATGAAGATGGCGATCGCGCTCGCCCGCGCGGCCTTGAGGGCGTCCGCCTCGGTCCCCGCCGCCGACAGCGGGTTCATCGCCTTGATCCAACTACTCATGAAGTCCTCCCTTTGAAGCGTCTACATCTACCGCGACCGCGACCGGAGTCGATACCGTCCTCGCCTTCACCTTTTCCGTCCGCCCGGCTAGGGTCCGCCGGCATGCGGATTCTACCTCCTGACCAGGCCGTGCTCGACCATGTCGCGGCGCGCGGAGAGACCATCGTCGCCCGGGCGGTGGAATGGGCCGAGGTCAACTCGGGCAGCCGCCACGCGGCCGGCCTCGACGCCGTCCTGACCCTGCTGGAAGCCGAGGCCCGCCGCCTGCCGGCCACGGTCGTCCGCATCCCGACCCAGGGGTCCAGCATCGTCGCCGACGACGGCTCGGTTCGCGCCGAGGCCCATGCCGACGCCCTGATGATCACCGCCCGTCCCGACGCCCCGGTCCAGGTCGTCCTGACCGGCCACTACGACACCGTCTTCCCCGCCGAGAGCGCCTTCCAGACCGTGATCACGCGCGCCGACGGGGCCCTGAACGGTCCCGGCATCGCCGACATGAAGGGCGGGATCAGCATCCTGCTCGCCGCGCTCGAGGCCTTCGAGACCCACCCCGACCACGCCGGCGTCGGCTGGACCGTGCTGCTGTCGCCCGACGAGGAGATCGGCTCGCCGGCCTCGGCCCCCCTGCTGGCCGAGCTCGGCGCGCGCGGCCACATCGGCATGACCTATGAGCCTGCCCTCGCCGACGGCACCCTGGCCGGCGCCCGCAAGGGCAGCGGCAACTACCACCTGATCGTCACCGGCAAGGCTGCCCATGCCGGCCGCGCCTTCGACGAGGGCGCCAACGCCGTCGCCGGCGCCGCCATCCTCGCCGCCCGCCTCCACGCCCTCAACGGCCAACGCGAGGGCGTCACCGTCAACGTCGCCAGGATCAGCGGCGGCGGTCCACTCAACGTCGTGGCCGACAACGCCGTGGTCCGCTTCAATGTCCGCGTCCCTGACGCCGCCGCCTCGGACTGGATCGAGGCGCAGGTGCGCGCCATCGCCGCCGACCTCCCCTTCCCCGGCCTGACACTCGATCTCCACGGCGGCATGACCCGCGCGCCCAAGCCTATGGACGCTTCCCAGACCGCCCTGTTCGAGGCCGTGCGCCAGACCGGCGCCCTGCTCGGCCAGAGCCTCGCCTGGAAGCCCTCGGGAGGCGTCTGCGAAGGCAACAACCTGCACGCCGCCGGCCTGCCCAACATCGACACCCTCGGCGTCCTCGGCGGCGACATCCATTCGGACCAGGAGTTCGCCTGGCCCGCCAGCTTCGTCGACCGCGCCCAGCTCAGCGCCCTGATCCTGTGCAAGGTCGCGTCTGGCGAGATCGACGCGTTGAAGCTCAAATCCCTGCGTCTGGAGACGATGTAACCCTATGCTCGTCGTCCGACCCGCCGCGCCGATCGATCTCGACCACCTGCTGGAGCTGGCCATCCTTTCGGGCCCCGGCTTCACCAGCCTGCCCGAAGATCCCGACCAGCTGGCCGAACGCCTCGACCTCAGCCGCGACAGCTTCGCCGCGACCCTCGAACCGGCCGAGCGCTGGTACACATTGATGCTGGAAGAGTCGGACACAGGCGACGTCGACGGCATCGGCTCGGTCAAGGCGGCGGTCGGCCTGCATCGTCCCTTCTTCTCGTTCCGCATCGTCAACAACACCCAGTCGTCGCCATCGCTGGGCATCACCCTGGACCAACGCACCCTGGTGCTGGTCAACGAATGCACCGGCTGGACAGAGGTCGGCTCGCTCTTCCTCAAGGCCGATCGGCGCAAGGGCGGCGCGGGCCGGCTGCTCAGCCAGTCGCGCTACATGCTGATAGGTGCCCAGCCCGAACTGTTCGCCGAGACCGTCCTGGCCGAACTGCGCGGCGTCTTCACCCCCGACGGCGCCTGCCCCTTCTGGGACCACGTGGCGCACAAATTCTTCCCCATGGAATTCGACGAGGCCGACCGCATGACCGGCTCGACGGACAAGCAGTTCATCCTCGACCTGTCCCCCCGCCATCCCATCTACATCGACCTGTTGCCCGAGCCTGCCCGCGCCGTCATCGGCAAGGTCCACCCCCAGGGCGTGCCCGCCATGGCCCTGCTGGAAAGCGAGGGTTTCCGCCCCAACGGACTGGTCGACATCTTCGACGCCGGCCCCACGGTCACCTGCGGCCGCGACAATATCCGCACCGTCCGCGACGCGCGGCGCCTGACCGTCGCCATCGCCGACCAAGTCGAGGCCGACCTGCCCGCCCTGATCTCCACCGACAGCGTCAGCGCCTTCCGCGCCGTACGCCAGCGCGCCGCCCTCGATGGCGAGGTCGCCACCCTCGACCGCGAGACCGCCGACGCCCTGCGGCTGAAGGCGGGCGACACCGTGCGGGTGAAGACGTGATGCGGGATCGGCCCGCCATGGGCTCGCATTCGGCCGACCGCCAACCCATCTCCACCCCACCCCCCATCCGTCGCGCTCCGCGCGCCGCCTTCCCCCGCAAGGGGAGAAGGAGAGTGTTTGCATGACCGTATTCCAGTCCATCGACCCCGCCACCGGCGAAACCGTCTGGGACGGCCCCGCCGCCTCGCCCGCCGAGGTCAAGGCCGCCGCCGACCGGGCCCGCGCCGCCTTCCCCGACTGGGCCGACCGCCCGCGTCAGGACCGGATCGACGCCGTCAAACGCTATCAGGCCGTGCTGAAAGACCGCGCGCCCGTCATGGCCGAGGCCATCAGTCGCGAGACCGGCAAGGCCCTGTGGGAGACGAAGACCGAACTGGCCGCCATGGCGGGCAAGGTCGACCTCTCGATCCGCGCCTATGACGAGCGCACCGGCGAACGCACCGCCGACACCGCCTTCGGCCACGCCACCCTGCGCCACCGGCCGCACGGTGTGGCCGCGGTGCTGGGCCCGTTCAACTTCCCCGGCCACCTGCCCAACGGCCACATCGTCCCCGCCCTGTTGGCCGGCGACACCGTGGTCTTCAAACCGTCCGAAGAGACGCCCCTGACCGGTCAGCTAATGGCCGAGGCCTTCACCGCCGCCGATCTGCCTACCGGCGTCGTCAATGTGGTGCAGGGCGGTCGCGACACGGGCGCGGCCCTGCTCGACGCCGGCATCGACGCCCTGATGTTCACCGGCTCCGGCGCGGCGGGAGCCCATTTCCGCCGGAAATTCGCCGACGATCCCCACGTCATCCTCGCCCTGGAACTGGGCGGCAACAATCCGCTCGTAGTCTGGGACGCCGCCGACGCTGAGGCCGTGGCCGGCCTCGTCGTCCAGTCCGCCTTCGTCACCACCGGCCAGCGCTGCTCCTGTGCGCGGCGCCTGATCGTGCCCGAGGGGCCGCAGGGCGACGCCATCGTCGAGGCGGTCAATACCATGGTCGACCGCCTGATCTTCGCCCCGTGGAATTCCACACCCGAGCCCTATGCCGGACCGCTGATCTCGGTGAAGGCGGCCGAGACGGCGTTGAAGGCGCTGCAGGACCGGATCGACATGGGGGCCCGGGTCGTCCGTGCCTCCGGCCCCGTCGACAACCTGCCCGGCGCCTTCGTACGACCCGCCATCATCGACGTCACCGGCGTGGCCGTGCCGGACGAGGAGATGTTCGCCCCCTTCCTCTCGGTCACCCGCGTCGCCAGCTTCGACGCCGCGATCGCCGAAGCCAACGCCACCCGCTACGGCCTGTCCGCCGGCCTGGTCAGCGACGACCCGAAGAACTGGGACCGCTTCATCCGCCGCATCCGCGCGGGCGTGGTCAACTTTAACCGCCCCACCACCGGCGCCGCTGGCGACATGCCCTTCGGCGGCCTCGGCGCCAGCGGCAACCACCGCCCCAGCGCCTACTACGCCGCCGACTACTGCGCCTATCCGGTGGCCAGTTTCGAGGCCGGGGCGGTGAAGAACATTGAAAGCGAGATCAAGGGGTTGAAGCGGTGAGCTTGACTTCCATCTGCCTTCCCCCCTCGCGGGGGAAGGCATGACCCCCGCCGTCGAAGCCATCCGGCAAACCACTCCCCTTCCCCTCGAGGGGGAAGGGGTCGGGGGATGGGGTGGAGGCACGCTGCGAGCCGACGAGGTCTCAAAGACGCCATCGCCTCCCAGTTCCCGCGGGCGAGACTGTGCCTCCACCCCTCCCAACCCTCCCCCTCAAGGGGAGGGCTCATGAGTTTCGCGACAGAAGCCAACGCCGACGGCCTGATCGGCCCGACCCATTCCTACGCCGGCCTCAGCCCCGGCAACCTCGCCTCGTCGCTCAACGCCGGCGAGCCGTCCAACCCGCGCGCCGCCGTCCTTCAGGGCCTCGACAAGATGAAGCGGCTCGCCGACCTCGGCCTGCCGCAATACGTCCTGCCGCCGCACGAACGCCCCGACATCCCCTTCCTGCGCAGCCTCGGCTTCATCGGTACCGACGCCGCCGTGCTGGAGGCCGCGTGGAAGGACGCCCCATCCTTCGCCGCCGCCGCCTGTTCGGCCTCGCCCATGTGGGCCGCCAACGCCGCCACGGTGACGCCCAGCGCCGACGCCGCCGACGGCCGGGTCCACTTCACCCCCGCCAACCTGATCACCAACCTGCATCGCTCGCTGGAGCACGCCCAGACGAAGCGGGCTCTGGACGCCCTCTTCCCGGACCCGAAGCATTTCGCCGTCCATGACGCCCTTCCCTCGGTCGCCCATCTGGCCGACGAAGGCGCCGCCAACCATGTCCGCCTGTGCGCCGAGCACGGCGCGCCGGGAGTCAACCTCCTGGTCTGGGGCCGCGAGGCGTTCGAGCCCTGGTCCGGGGCCTTCCCGGCCCGCCAGACGCACGAGGCTTCCGAGGCCGTCGCCCGCCGCCATTCGGCCCGCGGCGCCGTCTTCCCGCGCCAGTCCCGCGCCGCCATCGCGGGCGGCACCTTCCACAACGACGTCGTCTGCGTCGGTGCGCTGGACACCCTGCTGTTCCACGA
>JBBRFV010000105.1:0-7917 GCA_038241335.1 Caulobacterales bacterium
AGACCCCGGCCGGGCAATACAGGCGGGCGGGTTCGCCGTATTCGGGCAGGTTGACCCGGACCGGGATGGAGGGATCCAGCAGCTTGAGGTGGGCCGGCTGGTCCTCCTCGTGGTTGGTGTTGGAGACGAACACCGAGCTGAGTTTGTCGAACGACAGTTTCCCGTCGGGTTTCGGATAGGCGATCGGCTTGTGCTTCGAGGCCGGTTCGGTCGAGGCCGCGTCGGTCTTGCCGTGTTTGAGCGTGCCCCACGGCGACCAGCCGCCGAACAGGCCGGTGATCTGCATCTCGATCCCGGCCAGCAGGGTGCCGAAGGTGTTGCCGAAGCGGGCCAGCAGCGGCTTGACGTTGCGGACGAGCCTGAGCTCCTTCGCGATGTCGGAGACATCGTAGGCGGCCTGGTATTCGACCAGTTCATCGCCCGCGCGGCCCGCCCGCAAGGCGTCGAAGGCGGCGTCGGCGGCGAGGATGCCCGAGCGGATGGCGTTATGGCTGCCCTTGATGCGCGGCACGTTGACGAAGCCGGCCGAGCATCCGATCAGCGCCCCGCCCGGGAAGGCCAGTCTGGGCACCGACTGGTAGCCGCCCTCGGTGATGGCCCGCGCGCCGTAGGAGATGCGGGTCCCGCCCTCCAGATGCTCGGCGATGGCCGGGTGGTGCTTGAAGCGCTGGAACTCGTCGAACGGCGACAGATACGGGTTCCTGTAATTCAGGTGGACGACGTAGCCGATCGACACATAGCGGTCGCCGAAATGGTAGAGCCACGAGCCGCCGCCGGTCTTGTCGTCCAGCGGCCAGCCGAGGGTGTGCTGGACCAGGCCGGACCGGTGCTGGGCGGCGGGGACCTGCCACAGCTCCTTCATGCCGATGCCGAATTTCTGTGGTTCGGCGGCGTCGCAGAGGTTGTGGCGGGCCATGATGGTCTTGGCCAGGGAGCCACGCACGCCCTCGGCGATGAAGACGTATTTGCCGTGCAGCTCGATGCCCGGCTGGAAATCGTCCTTGGCCTTGCCCTCTTTCGACAGGCCGAAGACGCCGGCGACGACGCCCTTCACCCGGCCCGACGGTTCATCCCAGACCACATGGCTGGCGGCCATGCCGGGATAGACCTCGACGCCCAGGGCTTCAGCCTGCTCGCCCAGCCACCGGGTCAGATTGCCCAGCGAGCCGACGTAACAGCCGTGGTTGGACATGTATTTCGGTTGCGGCAGCCAGCCGATGTCGATCTGGCCAGCGGGGCCGAGCACCAGGAAACGGTCCCTGGTCACCGGCGTGTCGAGCGGCGCGCCGCGCGCCTTCCAGTCGGGGAACAGCTGGTTGAGGCCGACCGGGTCGATGACGGCGCCGGACAGGATGTGGGCGCCGATCTCGGAGCCCTTCTCCAGCACGGCGACCGAGACGTCCTTGCCGTCCTTTTCCGCCCGCTGCTTCAGGCGAATGGCGGCGGACAGGCCGGCGGGGCCACCGCCGACGACGACCACGTCGTATTCCATGACCTCGCGCTCGACCCCGGCCAGGGCCTCGACGGCCGGCAGCCTGTCGATCACGGCTTCCTGCCAGGCGTTCGTCGCGCCGCCTTCGATAGCGTCCTCGGCCATGGTCAAATCCTCGTCGTGGGCAGGTCTTGTGCGTGACGCCTTATCGGAAGGTGACGGCGGGGCGGTCAAGGACTATCCCTGCGCCCATCCGCCCATGACAGTCTCCTCTCTCGACAGCGCCACCGCCGAAAGCCTGCTCGCCTTCTGGCGCGACGCGGGCGTGGACGCCTGTTTCGAGGACGCACCGGTCGATCGCACCCATGTCGAGATGCCGCCCGCGGTGCGCGCGGTGGCCAGGGCCACGGCGGCCGTGACGACCGCGCCGGATACGGGTGACGCGCTGGCGCAGGCCCGGAGGCTGGCGGCCGGCGCCGACACGCTCGAGGCCCTGGCCGGGGTGATCGCCGCGTTCGAGGGCTGTCCCCTGCGGGGCATGGGGGCGAAGCAGGCCGTCTTCTCGCGCGGCGACCCGTCCGCCCCGGTCATGGTCATCGGCGAGGGCTCGGGCGCGGAAGAGGACGAGCGTGGCCAGCCCTTCGTCGGCAAGGCCGGCAAGCTGCTGGACCGGATGCTGGCCGAGGCGGGGCTCGAGGGCCGGGTGTTTATCACCAACACCGTCTTCTGGCGCCCGCCCGGCAACCGGACGCCGTCGCCGCAGGAGCAGGCGGTGTGCGCCCCCTTCCTGGAGCGGGCTTTCGCCCTTATGAAGCCAAAGGCGGTGCTGCTGCTGGGCGCGGCGGCGGCGAAATCGGTGCTGTCCACGGACGAGGGCATCATGCGGATGCGCGGTCAGTGGAAGGAATGGCGGCTGGCGGAAGGCAACGTCTCGGCGCCGGTGATGCCGACCTTCCATCCAGCCTTCCTGCTGCGCACGCCCCTGGCCAAGCGAGCGGCCTGGGCCGATCTGCTGGCGCTGACGGAGCGGCTGGTCAGCCTCGACTGAGCTCGTTCATCGGAGCGACTCAAAACCGCCCGAAAAGGCGAACAATCTTGACTCCGGCCCGGCGCATGGCGCCTTTCTGGCCTGACGACCGAATGAAAAGCGCGCGCGGGACCGGATCGAGACGGGTCCGACGTTCGCACTCAAGGGGGCGCCACAGTGCCGTTCAGTTTCCGCCGGGCGCTTCTCGCGTCGACGCTCGCCGTTGCGATGGCCGCCGTTTCCGGCGCCGCGATGGCCGCCGCGTCGGACGCTGAGACCACCGGAAACCGCACCCCCACCGCTCTGAGTCCCGCGGATCGCCTGAGCTACACCACCGCCTTCGACGCCCTGCGACGCGGCGACCTGGACGCCGCCCGCGATGCGGCCCGCCAGGCGAACGACCGCGTGCTGCTGGGTCAGGTCGAGTTCGAGAGGCTGTTCCACGCTGATTACGCGGCCACCTATGTAGAGCTGTCGGCCTGGCTGGACGACTATTCCGACCTGCCGTGCGCCCCCCGCGTCTACAATCTGGCCCTGCGCCGCCGCCCCGACGGCGCGCCCGAGCCGAAGCGCCCGAACGGCGTCGGCGGCCGGACCTGGGACAGCGTCGTCCAGGCCGGCGGCGGCACGGCGGCCGACGATCCGATGAAGGCGGCCCGTATCGCCTACAACGCCGACGACCTGACCGGCGCTGTCACGACGGGCGAGCAGATCGGCGACTGGTGGACGGTGGGTCTGGCGGATTACCGGCTCGGCGACTTCGGCAAGGCGACCCTGGCCTTCACCCGCGTTCTGGACGATCCGACCGAGGATCCCTGGGTGCGCGCCGGCGCCGCTGTCTGGGCCGCAAAATCGGCCGGCCAGTCGAGCCAGCAGGACCGCGTCCAGCCCTATCTGCGCCGCGCGGCGCGCTGGCCCGCCACCTTCTACGGCCAGATCGCACTGCGTCAGCTGGGCGAGGAGCCCACCATCGAGAACCTGGGGCCGACGCCCTATGTGGCGCCGGGCGTGCGCCATGCGTTCTACGAGGAAGAGCCGTCCGGGGTGAATCCGGACGAGCTGGAAGCCTTCGTCCGCGCCGACCCGCAGGCGCGCCGCACCGTGGCCTATTTCGAGATCGGCCGCCGCAACGACGCCCTCGACGGGCTGAAGAACGGCATGAGGTCCGCCGTCACCGACACCGGCCGTCGCATGTGGACGGGCCTGGCCCGCATCCTCGGACCGCGGGTGATGGGATCCAGCGACGAGGTCAGCCGTATCGACGCCGGCCGCTATCCCATGCCGGTGATCGAGCCCAATGGCGGCTTCACCGTCGAGCGGTCGCTGGTCTATGCGATCGCTCGCAAGGAAACCAATTTCAACCCCGCCGCCCGATCGGGCGCGGGCGCCTACGGCCTGATGCAGGTGATGCCGACGACGGCGGCGGAACTGAGTGGGGACCGGGGCTTCGTCACCCAGCCGAACCGGTTGCTGGAGCCAAGCGTCAACGCCCAGCTGGGCCAGGCCTATGTCACCAAGGTGCTGGCCATGCCGGCGATCAACGGCGACCTGTTGCGCATGGCGGCGTCCTACAACGCCGGGCCGGGTCCGATGGTCGCGGCGGTGCGCAAGCTGGGGCCCAACGCCGATCCCCTGTTGCTGATCGAGACGATCGACGTGCCGCAGGCGCGCGAATATGTGGAAAAAGTCGTGGCCGCCTACTGGATTTACCAGCGGATGACGGGCCGGCCGATCAACACCCTGGACGCCGTGGCCTCGGGCGCGACCGCGGTGCCGATTTCGCTGGATTATGTCGCCCCGCCCCCGATCCCGGCCCAGCCGGTCGAGATGGCGCAGGCCTCTCCGACGCCGGGCGAGCGTTAGACCCCTAGAGCACGCTCATCAGCAGCATCGCCGGCACGCAGCAGGCGACGATCAGCATCACGGCGTAGACCAGGATGCCTGGACGGCGGGCGGCGACGGGTTGTTCGACGGGCATGGACATGGCGCACCTGACAACGACGCGGCGTTCGCGTGGTTTCCAGAAATACCGCCGTTGTCTTAAATCCGCGTTCGAGTTCGCGGTTACTGTGCCCCTAACGCCATGCTCGACCAGTCCTGGAAGTCGCGCTGGGCCAGAAGCGCCTCGCAATAGGCCTGGGCGGTCCCGTCCGCATCGCCGTGGGCGGCGAGGTCGATCTGGTAGTGGCGGAAACGGGCCGCGACCGGGGTGAAGAAGGCGTCCGGGATCGACCAGTGGCCGAACAGATAGCGGCCGTCGGCGCCGAAGCGCGCGCGCATGGTGCGGAAGATCTCGACCAGACGCCGCACGTCCGCCGCCACAGCCTCGCCCCGGGGTGGCGGAGCGCGGTCGGGGCCGACCATGGTGTGGATCACGCCGGCGTCGTCAGGACCCATGCCGCAGGCCGAGCGCAGGGCCATGAAAGAGGAATGCATCTCGCAGGCGACCGAGCGGGCCAGCCAGCGGGCGTGGGCGTCATCCGGCCACAGCCGGGCGTTGGGATAACGCTCCGAACACCAGACGCTGATGGCCATGGAGTCCCAGATGGTCTCGCCGTCCACCACCAGCAGCGGCACCTTGCCCGAGGGCGAGACCTTGGCGAGGTCGGCCTGGTACCCGGGCCCGTAGAGCTGCACCTCGCGCAGGGTGAAGTCCGCGCCGCAGCGCTTGAGCACCAGCCAGGGCCGCAGCGACCAGGTGGAAAAGGCGATGTTGCCGACAATCAGTTCCATGGGGCTCTCCGGGTTGACGCCCTATCGCCCATAGAGCGGTCCGCAGTGTTTCGCCATCACCCGACGCCCGAGTTCGTTCGCGGCCGGCACAAGCCGCGCTTGACTCGCGCGGCCCCTCGCCTGACACCCCGCGCCCATGATCAGCCGCTATTCCCGCCCCGACGCCGTCGCCCTGTGGTCGCAGGAGACGAAATACCGGATCTGGTTCGAGATCGAGGCGCATGCGGCCACCAGGATGGCCGAGCTGGGGACCATCCCCGCCAGCGCCGCCGAGGCGATCTGGGCCCAGGGCAAGGATGTAGTGTTCGACGCCGACCGCATCGACGAGATCGAACGCACCACCAAACACGACGTCATCGCCTTCCTGACCCACGTCTCCGAGATCGTCGGCGAGGAAGCCCGGTTCCTGCACCAGGGGATGACCTCCTCGGATGTGCTGGACACCTGTTTCGCGGTCCAACTGGCGCGCGCCTCGGACATGCTGGTCCTCGGCGTCGACCGGGTTCTGGCGGCGCTCGAAAAGCGCGCCCGGGAGCACAAATACACGCCCTGCGTCGGCCGCAGCCACGGCATCCATGCCGAGCCGGTGACCTTCGGCCTCAAGCTGGCCGGCTATCACGCCGAATTCCAGCGGGCCAGGCGGCGGCTGCTGACGGCGAAGGAAGAAATCGCAACCTGCGCCATCTCGGGCGCGGTCGGCACCTTCGCCAACGTCGATCCGGCGGTGGAACAGTATGTCGCCGACAAGATGGGGCTGGCGGTCGAGCCGGTCTCGACCCAGGTCATCCCGCGTGACCGCCACGCCGCCTTCTTCGCCGCCCTGGGCGTGGTCGCGAGCTCGGTCGAGCGCCTCGCCATCGAGATCCGCCACCTGCAGCGCACCGAGGTGCTGGAGGCCGAGGAGCCGTTCGATCCGGGCCAGAAGGGCAGCTCGGCCATGCCGCACAAGCGCAACCCGATCCTGACCGAGAACCTGACCGGCCTGGCCCGATTGGTGCGGTCGGCCGTGGTGCCGGCGATGGAGAACGTCGCCCTCTGGCACGAGCGCGACATCAGCCATTCCTCGGTCGAGCGCGGCATCGGGCCCGACGCCACCATCCATCTGGACTTCGCCCTGCACCGGCTGGCCGGCGTGGTCGAGCGGCTCAACGTCTATCCCGACAACATGATGAAGAACCTGAACCTGCTGGGCGGGCTGGTGCATTCGCAGCGCGTCATGCTGGCCCTGACCCAGGCGGGGTTGAGCCGCGAGGACGCCTATGCCGCCGTGCAGGAGAACGCCATGAAGGTCTGGCGCGGCGAGGGCGCCTTCCTCAACTTCCTCAAGGCCGACGCGCGGGTCACCCTGGCCGACGCCCAGCTCGAGGCCCTGTTCGACCTCGGCTATCACACCAAGCACGTGGACACGGTGTTCGCGCGGGTGTTCGGCCCCGAACGCCCTTGAGGCTGTGACGACCAAACGCGCCTTCGAGCCGGTCGTCGATGCACACACGCGAGTGCTGGTCCTCGGCAGCCTGCCCGGCGACGCATCGCTGAAGGCGGGCCAGTATTACGGACACCCCCGCAACGGCTTCTGGCGGCTGATCGGCGGCGTCACGGGCCGGGACCTTGTCGCCCTGCCCTATCCCGAGCGGCTGGACGCGCTGAAGGCGGCGGGCGTAGGCCTGTGGGACGTGATCGCCGGGGCCGAGCGGAACGGCAGCCTGGACGCCGCCATCCGCAACGCCGTAGTGGCCGATCTGCGCGGACTGGTCGCGAGCCTGCCCGAACTGGGGGCAGTGGCCTTCAACGGGGCGACGGCCGCGCGGATCGGACGAAGGTCTCTGGAAGGGGTCGATGGTCCGGCCCTGATCGACCTGCCCTCATCGAGCCCGGCGCACGCGCGACCGCTGGCCGACAAGGCGGCGGCGTGGAATTCCCTGAAGGCCCATCTGTCGGCCTGACATCGCTGCGGTCACGTGTCGCGCCGGAAAACGTGAACCGCAATGCATCCAATTGGGGTCGGCGACAGTATTGCCCGTGACGCCGCCGGTAGAGCGGCCGATCAGGAGCCGTCCCCATGAACCTCACCCGCACCACCGCCCTCGTCGGCGTATCGCTCGCCGCCATGCTGGCCGTCGCCGCCTGCAACAAGCCCGCCGAAGCCCCCGCCCCGGCGACCGACGCCGCGCCGATGGCCGCCTCGACCGATCCCATGGTCGGCGGCGCCGCCATGAGCCCCAACGACACCATCGTCACCAACGCCGCCAAGGCCTCGAACCTGACCACCCTGGTCAGCGCCGTGACCGCCGCCGGCCTGGGCGACACCCTGTCGGGTACGGGCCCGTTCACGGTCTTCGCGCCGGACAACGCCGCCTTCGAGAAGGTGCCGGCCACGACCCGCACCGCCCTGATGGCCCCGGCCGGCAAGGCCGACCTTACCAAAATCCTGACCTATCACGTGGTCGCCGGCCGCCTGACAGCCGCCGACATCGCCGCCCAAGCCGCCGCCAGCGGCGGGACGGCGACGCTCAAGACCGTTCAGGGCGAAGAGCTGAAGGTCACGGCCGGCCCGAACAACACCTGGGTCATCACCGACTCCAAGGGCGGCACGTCGACCATCACCCAGGCCGATGTGATGCAATCCAATGGCGTGGTTCACGTCATCGACACCGTGCTGATGCCCTGAGGCGCGACGCGGGCCGGTTAACCCGGCCCGCAAGCCTCCCCGCACCAGGCTGGCGCG
>JBBRFV010000106.1:0-7907 GCA_038241335.1 Caulobacterales bacterium
GTCGAGGCCCGCACCGTCGACGTCCATGTCGGCCGCCTGCGCAAGGCCCTCAACCTCGAGGGCACCGTAAACCCGATCCGCACCGTGCGCTCGGCCGGCTATTCACTCGATCTCGGGGCTTAACGCAGCGCCCGCGCGATCATCCGGTCCCCGGTCGCCGCGTTGCGGCTGAAGGCAAGCGCCGGCCAGTCCGGGGTCAGCCGGTCGATGGCCAGCATCATCCCCAGGCCCTCGTCCTGGCTCCAGTGGTTGCCCCCCCCGCGCACGAAGGACGTCGCCGCCTCGGACGTCATGGCCCCGCCGCGCGGATCGGTCAGCCAAGCCCAGGCGGCCCAGTTGCCGGTTCCCTCCAGCGTCAGGAAGACGTCGTCGGCCTCGGCGTAGATGGCGTCTTGCCCGCCCAGCCAGCGTGCTCGCCGCTCGTCCATCTGACGGGCCGCCTCACGCAGAGCCGTCCGGGCCGAGGCCGCGTCGGGCGCCGCCGCCGCACGGTAGAACAGGTCCCGCTCCGCGCCCCAGGCCGCCGCGTACCCCGGTTGGCCGCCGAACCGGTCCTGCACCACGTCGTCATTGGCGTCCCCGGGCAGACCGCGGGTCAGCATGTCGTCGACCATGGCCCCCAGCCCGGCGCCCTGCTGGGTGTGGGCGAACTCGTGCATGAAGACGACCATCGACAGCAGCCGCGGATCACGCGCGTCGCCGCCCCACAGATCGGGCAACGCCATGATGAAGAACATGCCGCCGTCCGAGACCGGCGAGGCGAAGGCCAGCTTGCCGACCCCCACATCGCTTCCATCCGGCAGCCGCACCTGCCCGCCGTGGGCGTAGCCGCCGCTGCGATAGCGTCGCGCCCCGACCCGGAAGTCGCCCCGCGCATCCGGCGTCAGGGTGTAGGCGCAGCGCCGGTCGAAGAAGGTCGCCGTCGGCGTCACCGGCTCGGCGACATGCAGCCGCTCGGCATCCAGCCGGTCCCACGCCGCCAGCGCCTGCGCCGTCCACGCCCGCGTCGCCCCCTCGAACCTGCAGGGGGGCGGTGCGGCGGCGGTGCTCAGGGTCAGGGCGGCGAGCAGGAAAATCATGGCGAAGACAATGTCCCTGGCGCGCTTCGGATCAGCGCAGTGTCTCATAGACCTGCGCCGATGAACCGGAGCTGTCGGTGTCAGCCCGCCACGATCTCTTCCGGCTCCAGCTCATAGACCGTCGCGCAGTATTCGCAGGTGACGCGAATCTTGCCGTCGTCCTCGATCATGTCGGCCCGCTCGGCCTCGCTGAACGAACCCAGCATGGCGCCGATGCGGTCCTTCGTGCAGCGGCATTGGGCGATCAGGGCGCGGGCGTCCTCCAGCCGCACCCCGTCCTCGTGGAACAGACGGAACAGCAGGATCTCGGGGGTGATGGTCGGGTCGATCAGTTCGTCGTCGCCCAAGGTCTGGAACAGCGCCCGGGTGCGGTCCCAGACCTCCTCAGTCGAGCCACGAGCCTCGTCGCCCGCGATCAGCTGGATCAGCGCTCCGCCGGCGCGCCACTGCGTCCCGGCCTCGGTCACCACCGCGCCGACGGCCAGCCGCACCTTGGTCGGGATCTGTTCGGACTGCTGGAAATAGTGTTCGGCCGCCAGCGACAGGCTCTCGCCCTCGATCGGCGTGATGCCCTGGGTGCGTTCAAAATCCGGACCACGGTCCAGCGTCATGACGAACACTCCCTGCCCCAGCAGGGTGCGGGCGCCCGGCCGCACGAAGCCTTCCGACGCCGCGGCCACCGCATCCTCGTCAAAGCGACAGTAGCCGCGCATCTTTCCGTCGGTGTCGTAGTCGGCGACCACATAGCGCACCGGCCCGTCGCCCTGGGCCTGGACGATCAGGCGGCCCTCGAACTTGAGGCTGGAGCCGACCAGGGCGGCCAGCGCGCAGGCCTCGCCCAGCAGGCCGGCGACCGGCTCGGGATAGGCGTGGGCCGACAGGATGGCGTCGATGGTCTCGCCCAGCCGCACCAGCCGACCGCGGACGGGCCAGCCCTCGATCTGAAAGGCGGCCGCCAGATCGTCCGCGAGAGGCGCGGCGGGCGCGGAATGGTCAGGCACGTGATCGGTCACGGCAGGTCCTTGGCGGAGGCGATTGTGCGAAGCGCCGCAAGATAGGCGCCTGTATCGCGATTGGTAAGGGCTGCGTGCTAGAGCAGGAACCGGCGGGGTCGCGGCCTCGTTTCGAGATGACCCGATCCCAGCGCACCGACCCGGCGGTTTCATGACCAAAGCGACCCTCAAGCCCCTGAAAGAACAAGCCATCGTGGTGACCGGCGCGACCTCGGGCGTCGGCCTGGCGGTGGCGCGGCGGGCGGCGCGCGCCGGGGCCTGTGTCTTCCTGATCGCGCGCGGCGAGTCCGACCTCAAGGCCCTCACAGAAGAGCTTCAGGCCACCGGCGCTCGCGCGGCCTGGGCCGTCGCCGACGTCGCCGACCACGACGCCCTGGCCGAAGCAGCCGAGAAATGCGTGCGCCTGTTCGGCGGCTTCGACACCTGGGTCAACAACGCCGGCGTCTCGATCTACGGCCCGATCCGCGAGACCACGCTGGAAGATCAGAGGCGGCTGTTCGAAACCAACTACTGGGGCGTGGTCAACGGTTCGCTGGTCGCCGCCGGTCACCTGCGCGAGCGCGAGGGCGGCGGGGCCATCATCAACGTCGGCTCGATCCTCTCGGACGCGCCTTCACCGGTCCAGGGCGTCTATTCGGCGTCCAAGCATGCGGTGAAAGGCTTCACCAACGCCCTGCGCATGGAACTCATGCACGAACAGGCGCCGATAACCCTCAGCCTGGTCAAGCCGGGCGCTATCGACACGCCCTATTCACGGCACGCCCGCAACCTCACTGGCCAGGCAGTGCACAACCCCCAGCCGGTCTATGCGACCCATGTGGTGGCCGACACCATCTTGTACTGCGCCAGCCATCCGATCCGCGAGATAACCGTGGGCGGCGGCGGCCGACTGATCGCCAGCTTCTACGCGGCTCTGCCGGGGATTGCGGAACCACTCTTCGCCCGGTTCGCTCCATCCCTGATGCGGGACAGGAGTTCCGCCTATGAGCCGTATGACGACGGGCTGTACGACCCGACCGACGACGGCCTCGATGAAGAGGTCTACTATCCGATGGTCCGCCAGTTCTCCGCCCTCGCCGAAGTCCGCAAACATCCCGGGATCGCCGGGAGCGTCATCGCCATTCTCGCCGGGGTCGGCATCGCCGCGCTGCTGATGAACCAGCGGACCGGCCCCACGCGCTACGAGCGGCTGCGTGGCCGGTTCGACCCGCGGGGCTGGATCGACGGAATCGACACGGGCGGTCTGCGCGACCGGTTCGGCGACCTGGCAGAGAGCGTTCGGCATGGGCTGTCCGACGCCGGCGAACGCGCCGCCGAACTGGGCGAGGACGCCCGGGATCGTTCGGGCAAATGGATGCGCGATACTCGCAAATCCTCGCGCAAGGTGCTGAAAAAACACGGCAAGACAGCGCGGCGCTACGCCAGTGAAGCCGGCGACTACGCCCGCGGTCACGCACGGGAAGGCGGCGCCATCCTGGCCATCGCCACCATCGCCGCCGCCGTCGGCGCCGCGGCCCTGGACGCCCGCCGTCCGGACAGCCGCCTGCGCAGCCTCGGGAAATTCTGAGGCGGACGTAGAGCCGGCTTCAGCCCGACGCGCCCGAACGGCGGGCCCCTGTTCTTCGCGCTGACCCGTTGCTGCAACTGCGAACGTCGTTCAGGGTCGACCGATGAATGACCCGACGACCTATGTGTTCGACTTCGATTCCACCCTCGTGCGGATCGAGACGCTGGAAGTCCTGGCCGACCTCGCCCTGGCTGGCCGCCCGGACGCCGCTGCGGTTCAGGCCGAGATCGCGCGGCTGACCGACGCCGCCATGGCCGGCGACCTGCCCTTCGGCGAAGCTCTCCGGCGCCGCCTCGCCCTGCTGCCCCTGACCCGCGCCCATGTCGAGGCGCTAGCCGCCCACATCATCGACGAGGAGGCGCCGTCCGTACGCCGCAACCTCGGCTTCTTTCGCGAGAACGCCGACCGCATCGCCATTGTCTCGGGCGGCTTCCGGGAGATCATCGCCCCTGTCGCGGCCCACCTGGGTGTGTCCGCAGCCCGGATTTTCGCCAACGACCTGATCTATGACGAGGCGGGCCGGGTGACCGGTATCGACGCCGCCAATCCCCTGTCCGAGGCGGGCGGCAAGGCCGTGGCGATCCGCGCCGCCGGCTTTTCCGGCGAAGTGGTCATGGTCGGCGACGGCTGGACCGACGCCGAGGTCAAGCTGGCCGGCGCCGCCGACCGCTTCTACGCCTTCACCGAGATCGTCCGCCGCGAGCGGGTCGTGGCCGCCGCCGACGCCGAGGTCGCCTCGCTGGACGAGGTCCTACACCTCGAAGGGCTGGCCGGCCGCTGGTCCTATCCCCGCAGCCGGATGCGTATGCTGCTGCTGGAGAACATCCATCCCGCCGCCCTCGAACGGCTCGAGGCCGCCGGTTATCAGGTGGAGTCCGCCGTGGGCGCCTTGGACGAGGCGGCCCTGATCGAACGCATCCGCGGCGTCCATGTGCTGGGCGTCCGCTCCAAGACCCGGGTCAGCGAGTCCGTTCTGACCGCCGCCGACAAGCTCATGGCTGTGGCCGCTTTCTGCATCGGGACCAACCAGATCGACCTGGAGGCTGCCGCCGCCCGGGGCGTGGCCGTGTTCAACGCCCCCTACTCCAACACCCGCTCGGTGGTCGAGCTGGCTGTCGGGGTCATGATCGCCCTGATGCGCGACGTGACCGACAAGTCCGCCGCCATGCATCAGGGCCGGTGGAACAAGTCGGCGACCGGAGCCCGGGAGCTGCGCGGCAAGACCCTCGGCATCGTCGGCTACGGGGCCATCGGTTCGCAGTTGTCGGTTCTGGCCGAGGGGCTGGGGATGCGGGTAGTCTTCCACGACCTGACCGAGCGGCTGGCGCTGGGCAATGCCCGGCGCCTGACCACGCTCGACGCCCTGCTGGCCGAGAGCGACGTGGTCAGCCTGCATGTCGATGGGCGGACCGAGAACACGGCCCTTCTGGGCGCCGCCGAGCTGTCGCGGATGAAGCCGGGAGCCCTGTTGCTCAATCTGTCGCGCGGCCACGTGGTCGATGTCGGCGCCCTGGCACAAGCTTTGGGCTCGGGCCGCATCGGCGGAGCGGCCGTCGACGTCTTCCCCGACGAGCCGGCGACCAACGCCGAACCTTTTGACAGTCCCCTGCGCGGCCTGACCAACGTCATCCTGACCCCCCACATCGGCGGCTCGACCGAAGAGGCCCAGGAGGCCATCGGCGAGTTCGCCGCCGAGCGCCTGCTGGCCTACGTGAACCGGGGCGACACCACCTTCTGCGTCAACCTGCCGAATGTGCAGCTGGCCGAGGTCGGCGGGGCGCACCGAATCCTGCACATCCACCGCAACCAGCCCGGCGTCCTGGCGGAGCTGAACCGCGCCCTGGCCGCCGCCGGGCTCAACATCCTGGGCCAGCACCTGAAGACCGACGAGCAGACCGGCTATGTCATCACCGACGTGGACCGGGGCTACGATCCCGACGCCCTTCGGGGGCTCAGGACTGTGGCCGGAACGCTGCGCTTCCGTATGCTCTACTAGAAAGCTTCCCCCGCGGCATCTTGCGCGCCCGCGAAACACGCGCAGAGTGGCCCCCAACGGTCGCGCGTGACGACCGAGGGAGGATCATCGATGTCTCGTTTCCTGCGCAACGCGGCTGTCGCCGCGCTGACGATCGCCGCCTTTGGCGCCATCGCCGGGGCCGCCAGCGCCCAGAGCTACAACCGCCTGGTCGTCTTCGGCGACAGCCTGAGCGACAACGGCAACCTGTTCGCCGCCACCGGCAACACCCAGCCGACCTCGCCGCCCTATTTCCAGGGCCGGTTCTCAAACGGGCCGGTGTTCACCGAACTGCTGGGCTTCAACGCCGGCCGCTCGGCCGTCGGCGCCCCGGTCACGGGCAGCATCAACTACGCCTACGGCGGCGCCCGCACCGACAGCCAGGCCTTCCCGCCCGGCATGCGCAACCAGCTGCTGGCCTATACGGGCGCCGGCGGCGTCTTCGGCCGCAATGACCTGGTCAGCGTTCTGGGCGGCGCCAACAACATCTTCCAGGCCTTCCCCGGGGCCTCGGTCTCGACGAACCCCACCGGCGTGATGAGCGCCGCCGGCGCCTCGGCCGCGGTCGACCTGAACTTCATCATCAACGACATCGCCGCCCGCGGCGCAGGCACTATCCTGGTGACCAACCTGCCCCGGCTAGGGGTAACGCCCCAGTTCAGCGCCACCGGCCCCAGCGGAGCCGCCCTCGCCGACTTCGCCGGCCAGTCATTCAACAGCAGCCTGTTCGCGGGCCTGGTGACGGTGGCCGCGTCGAAGCCGAACACCAACATCATCTATTTCGACCTCTACAAGGTCAGCGACGCCCTGATCGCCAATCCGGGCCGCTTCGGCCTGAGCAATGTCACCGCCTCCTGCTTCAACGGTGTGACGGTCTGCTCTAACCCGGACAGCTACCTGTACTGGGACGGCGTTCACCCGACGGCGGCCGGCCACCGACTGCTCGCGGCCCTCGCCAACGACTACCTCTACTACGGCGATCGGGGCGCCCAGTCGGCTGTCCAGGGCGAAACCGCCTTCCGCCAGCGCGAGGACATGCTGGACATGGCCGGCGATGACCTGTCGGGCCACGGCGGCTGGACCGAGGGAACTCACCTGACCTTCGGCTTCATCGGCGACTCTGTCACTACCGACGCCCGCGGCGTGGTGGCGGAATCCAAGGCCAAAGGCTGGGGCGTTCGCGCCGGCCTCGACGCCGTCATGTCGGGCTCCTGGCGCGCCGGTCTCGCCGCCTCCTGGCGCACCGCCGACGTCAAAGCCGGGCCGATGAGCTTCAACCTCGACACCTACGGCGTTGACGCCTGGCTGGGCTGGCGCTCGGGGAACACCTTCCTCAACGCCTCGGCCGGCGGCGCCATCGACAAGTATGACGACATCGAGCGCGTCAGCGCCCTGGCGCCGATCATCCAGTTCGGACAGACCGACGGGGGCAGCGTCGGCGCCCGCGTCCAGGGCGGACTGTGGTTCGACATGGGCGGCATCGCCCTGTCGCCCCGCGCGGCCATCAGCTACGTCTCGACCGACGTGAACGGCTATAGCGAGACCGGGGCCGCGGCCACCTATCGCTACGCCGACCGCACCGTCGCGGGCGTCAGCGGCGAGGTCTCGCTGCGCGCCGAAGGCGGCGGCGACGGCCTGTCCTTCTTCGTCGAAGGCGGCTACCGCGACTCGCTGACGGACAACACCGACGACGTCCGCACCGACATCGAGGGCAACACCGCCCATGTGCTGGCGCGCACCGTCGATGATCCGTTCGGCGGCTCGGCCCTGGCCTCGGCCGGCGTCGAAACCCACCTGGGTCCGGTCAAGGTGTCGCTCGCCTATCACGGCCGCTTCGGCGACAGCGCCGACAGCCATGTAGGCGGGATCAGCTTCAGCCTGCCGATCCAGTAGGGATTTCCTCCCCGCGACTCGAGGGCGCGCGGTCTGCGGACCGCGCGCCCTTTTTCGCGCCTGCGACCTCGTGCCGCCCCTGGTCGCCCCATTGTGGCCCGACGGAATCGTAGAACGGCGGCTTCCCCGCGCTGAACTGGCGGCCGTCGCTGACGGTCCCGCGGCGCCATCCCCCGCTCTTCCCGAGCCCAGACGGAGCCGACGCCGCCATGCGACGCCTGTTGCCGACCGCGCGGTCGATCCTGATCCATTCCCGCCAGTCCGCCGCCCTGATCGGCGCGGGCCTGCTGGCCATGGCCGTCGCGCCCCTGTCGCCCGCGGCGGCGTCCACGCCCCGTCCG
>JBBRFV010000107.1:0-7847 GCA_038241335.1 Caulobacterales bacterium
CGGATGCGGCCGTCCGAGCCGAACACGGCGACCGCGTCGTTCAGCTTGTCCAGCGTCGCGGTCTGCACCTGAATTTGCGCGTTGAACCGGCTGCGCAGCTTCAGCTCGTCGGTGATGTCGGACAACAGCAGCAGCATGCCGCCCAGCGGGTGCGGCTGGCGCACGACGCGCAGGGTGCGGCCGTCCGGCAGGGACCAACTGTCGTCCGGAGAGGCCTCGGTCGCGCCGTAGAATTCCAGTTCGTGGGCCTTCCAGCCGGCGTAGTCGATGACCTCGGGCAGCAACCGGCGCTGGCGCAGCTTGTCCAGAAGCTCGGCGTGGGTCGGCCGCTCGTCCAGCCAGGCCGGGTCGATGTTGAACAGGGTCTGGAAGGCGGTGTTGTGGAAGGCCAGCCGCTTGGACGGGCCGAAGATGGCCACCGCGTCGGCCAGGTGGTTCAGGGTCTCGTCATGGGCCTCGACGTGACGGCGCAGGGTGTCGCGCGTCTCCTCGGCGTCGGTCATCTCCAGCGCGAAGGCCAGAACGGCTCCGGCGCCGCCCACGACCGGTTCGGCGATGATCCTCCAGGCCCGCCGCCGTCCGCCGCCGGTGGTCCAGCGGAAGCCCTCCTGCCGGGCATGCAGCCGTCCGGCCTCGGCGACGATGGCGTCGGCCCCGCGATCGAAGCTGAGCTTCTTTTCCCGGGCCGTCTCGACGCCGTCGGCCTTCATTTCGGCCAGCCAGGCGCGGTTGGCCCAGACCAGCCGCCCGGCGCCGTCGACGATCCACGCCGGCCAGGGCGAGGCGTCGGCGATCAGGCCCAGACCGCTCTCGCCGGCGTCGATGGTCAGTTCGAGTCGCGAAACCCTCAACCAGGCCTCGCCGTTGACGGTGCGCCCCTCGACCCGCCAGGCGCCCGAAGGCATGGGCAGGGCCAGGTCGAAAGGTTCGCCCTGGGCGACCAGCGCCAGCACGCGGGGCCCGGCGGCCTCGACCAGGGCCGCCATCAGCGGATCGGCGTCCGCATCGAGATGCACGCGCTCGGCGTCCGCCGCGTCGGCGTTCAGCGCGGCGAGGGTCTCGGGGCTGCCGATCACCTCGGTGGCCACCCCGTGAGCGTCGAGGGCGATGCGCAGATCGCCGAATCCGGTCAGGGCCGCGCCGCGCGTGCGGGCCTGATCGCGCAGGCTTTCCAGTTCGGTTTCGGCCCTAGCGGTGCGCCGGGCCAGCCGCGCGCGCACCCGCCCGGCCCAGGCGCTGAGCGCCAGCGCCAGTCCCGCGGCGCCCGCGGTCGCGACATAGGCGATGTCCGCCTCGGCCATTTGCCTGGATAAGCTCCCGCGCCCTGATTCGGTAACCATACCTGAAGAGGGATTAGGGACTAGGGATAAGGGAACCCGGAGCGGGAAATGGCGGAGATCGTGCCCGGCCGCGTCCCACACGCTTTCCAACCTGATCCCTGGTCCCTAATCCCTGATCCCCATGTCCTGGACCACCCAGACCGCCCCTTCCCTCGACGATTTCGCCCGGCTGGCGCGTCAGGCCTTCGACGCCCTGCCTCAGCCGTTCAGGGGACTGGCCGGCGAAGTGGTGATCCGCGTCGACGACTTCGCCGACGCCGAGACCCTGGCGATAATGGAGATGGAGGATCCGTTCGAGCTGACCGGCCTCTATCACGGCGTCGATGTCGGCCAGCGCGACAGCATGGGGCCTGCCGCCGAACCCTCGCGCATCTTCCTCTACCGCCGCCCGATCCTCGACGAATGGTGCGAGCGCGGCGACGTCGGCCTGTCCGAGATCATCGCCCACGTCCTGATCCACGAGATCGGCCACCATTTCGGCCTCGACGACGACCGGATCCATGAGGTCGAGCACGAGGCGGACTGACGCTCGTATTACGGCCGTACAAATCATTGATAACAAAAATATATTATAGTTTTGTCCGGCGATTTTCCCGGCGCCCTTCGCCGCGCGGTTATGATGGCCACATGAGCCGGACGCCGCGAAATGTCCCAAATGTCCGAAGTGTCCCACCCAATTTTCGTGGTCTCGGACACTTCGCTCCGACGGCTCGCCGCCCGCGTCGCCACAAAACCCGCACGATCTGTGGTATAAGGCCCGCCTCCCTCTCCCACAGGACTGACCCTTGAGCCTTTCGCTCGATCTCTCGCGCACGCCCGAGCAACGGGGCAAGGCCGCCCCGACGGCGCCCGTCAACCTGTCCGGTCTGACGCGCGCGGGCCTGCGGCAGGCGTTGATCGACGCCGACATCTGCCCGCCGGAAAAGGCGAAGATGCGCGCCTCGCAGGTCTGGGGCTGGATCCACCACTACGGCGTCACCGACTTCGCCGCGATGAGCAACATCGCCCGCGACACCCAGGCGAAGCTGGCCGGGGCCTTCACCCTCGCCCGCCCCGAGATCGTCGAGCGTCAGGTGTCGAAAGACGGCACCCGCAAATGGCTGATCCGCACCGCCCCGGGCATCGAGATCGAGACCGTCTACATCCCCGACGTCGGCCGCGCCGGGGCATTGTGCGTCTCGTCGCAGGTCGGCTGCACCCTGAACTGTACCTTCTGCCACACGGGCACCCAGGCGCTGGTGCGCAACCTGACCGCCGCCGAGATCGTGGCCCAGGTCCAGATCGCTCGCGATGACCTCGAGGAATGGCCGTCGCCCAAGGAAGACCGCCGCCTGTCGAACATCGTCTTCATGGGCATGGGCGAGCCGCTGTATAATCTCGAACACGTCGCCGACGCGATCGACATCATCAGCGACAACGAGGGCATCGCCCTGTCGCGCCGCCGGATCACCGTCTCGACCTCGGGCGTCGTGCCGCAGCTGGACGCGCTGGGAACCCGCACCCAGGCCATGCTGGCGATCAGCCTGCACGCCACCAACGACTCCCTGCGCGACGTCCTGGTGCCGCTGAACAAGAAATACGACCTCGCCCAGCTGATGGCGGGTATCCGCGCCTATCCCGGCATCTCCAACGCCCGCCGCGTGACCTTCGAATACGTCATGCTCAAGGGCGTCAACGACAGCCCCGATGAAGCCAGGGCGTTGCTGAAGCTGATCGAGGGCATCCCGGCCAAGGTGAACCTGATCCCGTTCAACCCGTGGCCGGGCACGGACTACGAATGCTCGGACTGGAAGACGATCGAGCGCTTCGCGGCCATCCTCAACAAGGCCGGCTACGCCTCGCCGATCCGCACCCCGCGCGGCCGCGACATCCTGGCCGCCTGCGGCCAGCTGAAGTCGGAAAGCGAGAAGATTCGCGCCTCGGCGTTGCGGAAGGCTGAGCAGGCGAGCGTCGAGGCGGCTTGAGTCTCCCGTAACGATCGCTCACACACTGTGGCCTCGGCGCGCTTGCGGATTGCGGCGAAAACCGGGCAAGCAGTGAGACCCCCCGCGCCGTCCGGACCCCCATGGACACCTCGCCGCTCTCCGACGCCCTGACCAGCCCTGAAGTCCAGGCCTTCGCCAGCGGCTTCCCCACCCTGATCGTCCATGTGCTGACGACCTTCGGCCTGCTGGTCGCGGGCGTCGCGGTCTATGTGTTGTTGACGCCGTGGAAGGAAATCCGCCTGATCCGCGAGGGCAACACCGCTGCGGCGGTGGCTTTCGCCGGCATTCTGGTGGGCCTCGCCGCGCCGCTGGCGGCGTCGCTGTCGGTCTCGACCTCGGTGCACGACATCGTCGTCTGGGGCGTCGCCACCATCGTCATTCAGCTGCTGGTCTTCCGCGTCGTCGACCAGCTGCTGACCGGCCTGCCCCAGCGGATCCAGAACGGCGAGATGGCGGCGGCCGTGGTCCTGGTCGGGGCCAAGCTGGCCACCGCCCTGATCCTCGCCTCGGCCCTGACCAACTGAGGCCGGGATGGGTTTCCCCCGCCCCCCCGATTGGTCGATCTATCTGGCGCTCCTGTTCGGCCTGATCCTGCTGTCGCTGAACCAGCGCGAGAACGCCGACACCGCCCAGGCGGTCGCGCCGGACACGGCCGAGGCGGGCGAGGGCGCCCTGCTGGGACCGGTCACGGCCTTCGACCCGTCGATCACCGTCAACACCCCCGACATTCCCTTCCAGCCCGCTTCGGGCACCGCCTTCGCCGTCGCCCGCTCGGGCCGCTGGGTGACGGCGCGACACGTGGTCGAGGGCTGCCGTCGGCCGGCCATCGTGGTCGGCGACGGGCGCGCCATCGCCGCCGACGTGCGGCTGGCGTCCCGCGCCGATGTCGCGGTGCTGATCACCCAGGGCGGGCCGGCCGCCGTGCCGGTGGCGCTGGACCGCCCGCTACGCCAGGGCCAGCGCGGCTTCCATCCGGGCTTCCCGCAAGGCCGCGCAGGCGAGGTGACCACCCGGCTCCTGGGTCGCGAGACCCTGCACATCCGTGGCCGGGGACAGCGTGACGAGCCGGTGCTGGCCTGGGCGGAGGTCGGCCGCAGCAACTGGCTGGACGGCACGCTCGCGGGCCTGTCAGGCGCGCCGGTGCTGGACCGGCAAGGCCGGGCGCTGGGCGTGACCATCGCCGAGGCCCCGCGCCGCGGCCGCATCTACACCACCGCCCCCGACGCCTTCGGCCCCGCCATTCGCGGGGTCCAGACGCCCGACGAGCGCCTGACAGGCGAGGCGATCGACATCGACAACTACGGCCGCGTCGCCGACGCCCTGCGGCGCGACCTGCGCGTGGCGCAGGTCGTCTGCCTGTCCGCCTAGCGCAGGGTCGCCGAGTCGAGGTTCAGGCTCGACAGGGGGATGACTTCGACGTTCGGATGGTTGGCGCGCAGAGCGTCGATGAATTTCGACGCGTCCCCGACGATGACCAGGCTGGCCCGGTCGGCCGGGATGTCCCGGGCGAAGGCGGCCTGGACGTCGGCGGCCTGGACGCCCTCGACATGGTTCACATAGGCGGCCAGTTCGCTCATCGGCAGGTCATAGAGCGCCAGGTTGGCGACCAGGGACCCCAAGCCGTCCACCGTCTCCAGCGAGTCGCTGAAGGCTCCGGTCAGGATGGCCCGGCGGGTGGTCATTTCGGACTCTGTCGGCGCGGTCGATCCCAACCGGGTGATCTCGGCCAGGATCAGGTCGGCGACCTCGGCGGCGGCGTCATTGCGGGTCTGGGCGGAGGCGACGAAGGCCCCGGTGTCGCGCCGCACGCCCAGCGACGAGCGGGTGCCGTAGCTGAGGCCGCGCTTGATGCGGATCTCCTGGTTCAGGCGCGAGGTGAAGCTGCCGCCCAGCAGGGTGTTGCCCAGCGTCAGCGGGAAATAGTCCGGCGTCGCCCGCGGCACGCTGCGCATGGCCACGGCCACCGCCGCCTGGCCGGCGCCCGGCTGGTCGATGACGATGATGCGCGGGGCGATCGGCGGACCCGACGGCGCGGCGCGGGCCGCCGCCGCCCGGTTCGCGCCGCGCCAGTCGCCGAACGTCTGCTCAGCCAGGGTCCGCGCCGCTGCGGGGGTGATGTCGCCCGAGAAGACCAGGGTGGCGGCGTCCGGCCGGTAGCGGTCGTCGTGGAAGGCGACGATGTCCCCGCGCGTCAGGGTCGGCAGCGAGGTCAGGGTGCCGCTCGCGGGCGAGCCATAAGGAGCGCCGCCGTAGACGAGCCGGCCGACGGCCTGACTCATCACCTGGCCCGGCGTGCTCAGCGCCACCTTCAGGCTGTCCAGGGTCTGGGTGCGCTGCAGGTCCAGCTCGGTCTCTGCGAAGGCGGGGTTGCGCACCAGATCGGCCATCAGGCCGACGGCCTGCGGGAAGACATTGGCCGGGGCGTTGGCGAAGACGTTGGAGAAGTCGACGCCAGCCGAGGCGCCGACATTTGCGCCCAGCTGTTCGATCTCGGTGGCGATCTGCGGCGCGGTGCGGGTGGCGGTGCCCTGGGTCAGCAGGGCGGCGGTGAGGGCGGCCTCGCCGGCCTTGCCGGCCGGATCGTCGGCCGATCCCGCATCGAAGCTCAGCCGGGCTGACACCAGCGGCAGGCCGGTCTTCTGCACCACCAGCACCCGCATGCCGTTGGCGAGGCGGAAGTCGCTCACCGGCGGCGTCGTCGGCTCGACCGCCGGGCCCGGCTCGGGCAGGCGCGCGCGCTGGGCCTCGGGCAGCAGGGTCAGGATCTGGCCGACGGGCGCGAGGTCGGCGATCCGCACCGGGGCGTCCACGTCGATGGTCTGCTGCGTGACCGGATGGGCGTCGTCGGCGGCCAGGTAGCGGATCGTCGCCGCGCGCTGGTCGGTCAGGTAGCGGCGCGCCACCCGCTGCACGTCGGCGGCGGTCACGGCCTGGATGTCGGCGACCTCCCGGTCGGCGACCGAGGCGTCGCCATTGGTCCCGATCAGGGCCTGGCCCAGCACATTGGCGCGGTCGTCGATGGTCTCGCGCGAGCGCAGGGCGTCGGCGACCAGTTCATTCTTGGCCTCGGCCAGTTCGGCGTCGGTGACAGGTTCGTCGCGGAAGCGGGCGATCTCGGCGCGCAGGGCGGCGACGCCCTCGTCCGGGGTGTGGCCGTCGGCCATGATGGCGTAGGCGTTCAGCTCGCCTGCCTGCTGCTTCATGTCCGGCGAGGAGCCGATGCTGTTGGCGATCTTCTGCTCATAGACCAGCGATCGGTACAGCCGTGAGCTCTCTCCGGTGGACAGGATGCCGTCCAGCACGGTCAGGGCGGCCCGGTCGGGGTCGCCGTATTTCGCCGTGGGCCAGGCCAGCACCACGGCGGGCAGGGGCACGTTGGGCGCATAGAAGGTCACGTCGCGCGGCCCGGCCGGCTCGGGCTCGACCACATGGTTGATCGGCAGGGCGCGGTCAGGATTGGCCACCGCGCCGAAATACTGGTCGATCCAGGCGTCCAGCCGGGTCTGGTCGAAATTGCCGGCGATGATCAGATAGGCGTTGTCGGGCCGGTAGTAGGTGTTGTGGAAGCGCCGCACGTCTTCCAGCGTCGCTGCGTCCAGATCCTCGATCGAGCCGATGGTTGAGCGGCGGTAGGGGCTCTCGGTATAGACGGTGGCCGGTTCGAACAGGCCGAACAGGCGGCCGTACGGGCTGGACAGGATGCTCTGGCGGTATTCCTCCTGCACCACGTGACGCTCGGACTGGAACACGCTGTCGCCGACCACCAGCGACCCCATCCGGTCGGCCTCGGCGAACAGCAGCCGCTGCAGGTGATTGGCCGGAATGGTCTCGTGATAGGCGGTGACGTCGTCCGACGTGAAGGCGTTGTTGTTGCCGCCCACGTCCTCGGTCAGCCGGTCGAAATTCTCGTCGGGGAAATTCTTTGTCGCCTTGAACATCAGGTGTTCGAACAGGTGGGCGAAGCCCGACCGGTGCGCCGGATCGTCCTTGGATCCGACCTTGTACCAGACCTGCACCGTGACGTTGGCCGTTGACGTATCCCGCGCGGTGTAGACCTGCAGCCCGTTCGGCAGGGTGCGCTCGATGAAGCCCAGCGACGGGACCGCAATCGATCCGGAGGGCGCGACGGTTGGGCCTCTCGAGGCGTCAGCGGCCGCGGCGAGGTCGGTGGCCGCGGCATCCGCGATCCGGGCGGCCTCCTGATCCTGGGACATGCCGGTGGAGGCGCAGGCGCTCAGGCCCATCATGAGGGCCGAGACGGCCGCGGCGGCGAACAGACGGTTCTTCATGGGGGAGACGCTCCGAAGGCCCGGTCGGCGGGCGGAGGCGACCCTATCAGCGCCGTCCCCGGGCGCACCTTAAAAGGGCTCAGCGCCCGAACACCTCGACCCCGATCTCACCGTCGGGGGTCAGCCACGCCCGCTTCATGCCCGGGCTGTTGAACGGGTGGGTGATGTGGCCCTCGCGATCCAGGGCGATCAGGCCGCCGTCGCCGCCCATGGCGCCGATCTGGTCGATGACG
>JBBRFV010000108.1:0-7757 GCA_038241335.1 Caulobacterales bacterium
GGTAGAGAAGGTCCTCGCGGAACGTCCCCTCGCTGACCGAACGGGCCAGGTCGCGGTTCGAGGTGGCGATGATCCGGATGTTGACCGGCACCGGCCGGGAGCCGCCCACGCGATCGATCACCCGTTCCTGGATGGCGCGCAGCAGCTTGGCCTGCAGGCGCACGTCCATCTCCGAGATTTCATCCAGCAGCAGGGTGCCGCCGTCGGCTTCCTCGAACTTGCCGATGCGTCGCGCCATGGCCCCGGTGAACGACCCCTTCTCGTGGCCGAACAGCTCGGATTCCAGCAGGTTGTCGGGGATGGCGGCGCAGTTGACGCTGATGAACGGCTTGTCCGCGCGCCGCGAATTGGCGTGCATGTAGCGCGCCATGACTTCCTTGCCGACGCCGCTCTCGCCGGTGATCAGGATCGATGCTTCCGAACGCGCCACCTGGTCGGCGAGGCCGATGACGGCCTTCATCGCCGGATCGGCCGAGATCATCGGGCGCTCGTCGTCGGCGACCGCCGAGAGCACGGCGGCGATCAGGTCGGCCTCGGGCGGCAGGGGGATGAATTCCTTGGCCCCCGCGCGGATGGCGTTGGCGGCGTCCGTGGCGTCGGCGTCGACGCCGCAAGCCACCACCGGCACGTGGATGCGCTCGGCCTCGTTGGCCGCGATCAGGGCGGCGATATCGACGCGATAGTCGACCATCAGCAGGTCGGCGCCCTGCCCGCGGCGCAGTTGTTCCGTCGCCTGATCGCCGCGCTCGACGTGTTGCACCTTGGCGCCGTGCGCCATGGCCATCTTCACCGCCGTCGCCAGCTGTCCGCTGAGCCTGCCAACCACCAGAAGCCGCATGGGTCTTCTCCTCTAATCTCTTACTCGTCCGATTCCCGGCCGCCGCCATTCAAGAGCGCGATGTCTGATCGACATCGCCCTAGGCGCCGGAATCCTCGGTCTTGATGATTTCCGTCATGGTCACGCCCAGCCGGTCTTCGATCACGACCACCTCGCCGCGTGCGACCAGCCGGTTGTTGACGAAGATGTCGATCGCCTCGCCGACCTTGCGGTCCAGCTCGAGCACCGAGCCCCGGCTCAGCTTCAACAGATTGGCCACGGACATGTGGGCCTTGCCCAACACGGCCGAGATGTTGACCGGCACGTCGAACACCGGCGCCAGGTCGTGGGCGGTCTTCTCGGACGGTTCGTCGGGAACGGTCAGCGCGGTGGAGTCCGGAAACTCCTCGAGAGCCATGGTGTCGGACGCCATTACGGCCTCCCTTCGTTGAGGGTTTCGGCGTGCCCGGCTTCGGACGCCAGGGCGGAGCTCAGCGCATCGGCGATGCGGGCGAAGGCTTCGGCGGGATCGAAGGCAGCGCGGCCGTCCGTCCATTCCAGCTGGAAGGCGGCGGCCGGCAGGGCGACGTCCTCGCGGAAGGCCACCACGCCCGAAAAGCCGGCGTCGGCGCACAGCTGTTGGAGGCGGGCGCGGTTCGCGTCGTCGAGATCGCCGGTGCGGATGACCAGTCGGGGAGAGGCGTCGATCTCTTGCGCCAGGGCCTCGATGGCGGCCTGGATCGGCGCGGCGGGAAAGCGGTCCAGCGCCGAGGCGGCGACCACACGCGCCGCCGTCAGGGCCAGTTCGGCCGACTGTTCGCGATGGGTCTGGACCGCATGGGCCATGGCGGGCGCGGACGAGGCCAGCGCCTGGCCGATGGCCGAAAGGGCCATGGCCTGGATGCTCTCGACCTCGGCCAGCGCGGCCTCGCGCGCCTCGAGCCGGGCTTCCGCCACCAGGAGGTCCACCTCGGCGGGGGCGTAGGCGCGCTTCATCGGTCGGAAGGCGGACGGATGGACGACCACTCCGCCGGCGTCGAATTCGGTGTCAAAGGCGTAGGGGCGACTGGTCATGTCAGTAGATCAACTCGTCGTCGCTGCCCTGGCCGACCAGCATGATTTCGCCCTTGGCGGCGAGGTCCTTGGCGACCTGGACCATGGCCATCTGGGCCTGGTCGACGTCCTTGAGGCGCACGGGGCCCATCGACTCCATGTCCTCGCGCATGATCTTGGCGGCGCGCTCTGACATGTTGGAGAAGAACAGCTCGCGCAAGGATTCCGACGAGCCCTTGAGCGCCAGGGCCAACTGGTCCTTCTCGACCGCGCGCAGCAGGGTCTGGATGCCGCCCGGGTCCAGCTTGGACAGGTCCTCAAAGACGAACATGAGGGCGCGGATACGCTCGGCCGCCTCGCGGTTGCGCTCTTCCAGCGCGCCGATGAAGCGGGCCTCGGTCTGGCGGTCGAAGCTGTTGAAGATGTCGGCCATCAGCTCGTGGCTGTCGCGCTTGGAGGTGCGGGCCAGGTTCGACATGAATTCGGTGCGCAAGGTCTGCTCGATCTTGTCGAGGATCTCGCGCTGGACCGGCTCCATGCGCAGCATCCGCTGAACGCATTCGAGGGCGAAGTCCTCGGGCAGGCTGGTGAGCACGCGGGCGGCGTGGTCCGGCTTGATCTTGGACAGCACCACCGCGACGGTCTGGGGGTATTCGTTCTTCAGATAGTTGGCGAGAACGGCCTCGTTCACATTGCCGAGCTTGTCCCACATGGTGCGACCCGCGGGACCACGGATCTCTTCCATCATGGCCTCGACGCGCTCGGCCGGCATGAAGGCCGTCAGCAGGCGCTGGGTCTGCTCGAAGCTGCCCATCACCGCGCCCGAGCCGCTCATGCCCGAGACGAACTCGACCATCAGCTCCTCGACTACATTGGCGCTGACGGTGCCCAGCGAGGCCATGGCCTGCGAGATTTCCTTGATCTCGTCCTCGTCCAGCCCCTGCCACAGGCGGGTATGATCCTCGCCGAGCGACAGCAGGATGACGGCGGCCTTCTCGGGCCCCGTCAGTTTCCTGATGTCCTCGACCGCGGCCTTCTTGTTGATGAGGCGCGCGCTCATCAGCCTTCATGCACCCAGCCACGGAGGATCGAGGTCGACTCCTCCGGATGCTTTTCGACGAAGTCCGAGACCTTCTTGACCGACGACGCCTTCACCTGGCCTTCGATCCGGGCGATGTCGAGCCGGTTCTCCATCTCGGACGGGCCGGACAACTGGGCCATCATGCCGCCGCCCGGCGCGCCGCCGACCATGGTGGTCTGCAGGGCCGTGACGGGCATGCCGCCCGGACCCGCCAAAGCCATTTGCCCGCCGCCCGTGGTCGCCGCCTTGAGCAGCGGCCGCAGGACGAAGAAGATCAGCAGGATGCCGGTCAGGAACAGCACCAGCAGCTCGACGCCGCGCATGATGTCGTTCTTGGTGAAGTTGAACAGCGGCGAGCCGCCATCGACGCCGCCCAGATCGGCTGTGTCGCGGCTGAAGCGCATGGCCTTGACCTCGACCTGGTCGCCGCGCGTGGCGTCGAAACCGATCGCCGCCTTGACCAGGGCCTCGATCTTGACGCGATCAGCCTCGGACACGGGGGTGTAGGTCGGCTGGCCCCGGCCGCCGGCGGCGGGGGTGTATTTGCCGTCAACAGCCACGGCGACGGCCAGTTTCTTGATCTCGCCCGCCTCTTTCACCGTCGTCGTGGTGGTGTTGGATATCTCGTAGTTGGTGGTTTCGGTGTTGGCGGTGTCCTTCGAGCCCGCCGCCGTCGTCGCCGGGGCGGCCCCGCCGGGGATGTTGTTGGTCGCGGTCGCGCCGCCGTCGGGCGAGGCCGTGGTGTCGCTGGACTCGGTGCCGTTGGTCGAGGTCGAGCGAACGACCTGGCCGTCGGGATCGAAGGCCTGCTGCTGGGTGGTCGAGCGACTGTGGTCGATGTCGGCAGTGACCACCACCCGGGCGGAGCCGACGCCGACGACGCCCTCGACGATGTCCTTGATGCGCGACTGAAGCTGGGCCTCGGTGGTGTTCTTGGACTCCTCGGCGGAGGCGGCCGAGAAGCTGTCGTCGTCGTTGCCGGCGGCCAGGGTGCGGTTGGTGTCGTCGACGACGGTGACCCGGCCCGGCTTGAGGTTCGGCACGGCCGAGGCGACCACGGCGCGGATGGCCCGGACCTGGTCGGTGTTCAGGTCGCGACCGCCCAGGGAGACGACGATGGCGGCGGTCGGCTCGGCGGTGTTGGACTGGAACAGTTCGCGCCTGGGCATGGTGATATGCACCCGGGCGCCCGAGATGCCCCGCATTTCCATGATGGTGCGAGCCAGTTCACCCTGCAGGGCGCGCTGCTCATTGAGGTTCTGCTGGAACTCGGTCTGGCCCAGCACCGACTGGTTGTCGAAAATCTCGTAGCCGACGCTGCCCGAGGTCACGAGACCCTTGCCGGCCAGCATCAGCCGCGCTTCGCCGACCTTGTCGCGGTCGACCATGATCGTCGAGCCGTCGCCCTTGGAGGTGTATTTGATGTTGGCGGAGTCGAGAGCGGCGGTGATGCCGGACGCCTCGCGCAGGTCGAGGTTGGAATACAGCAGCGCGTCCGGGGCCTGACCGATGCGCAACATGACGGCCACGAGCACGGCCGCGACGCCTGCGGCCACGCCCAGCACGGCCGCCAGCCGACCGATCCCAAATCTCTGCAACGCCGCCGTGAAGCCGCCCACGCGTCCCCGCCCCGAAATACTCACGGGTCCTTACAGACGCCCGCTAGGCAGAAACTGCCGCCTGCGTGGTAAATGCGGCGTTAAGAAGCGGCGGCCCGGACAGCAAAACGCCGCCGACCCTGAGGCCGGCGGCGCTTGAAGTTCAAGGCCTTGTAGCTAGGCCGCCTTGCGCTGTCCGGCCTTCTGCTCGGCGGCGGCGTTGATGCGGGCTTCGGCCATGGCGTCGGCGATCTGGTGGGTCGGGCGCTTTTCGGTCGCGGAACGATCCATGACCTCTTCCAGCGTCTCCATCAGACGGGCCAGCTTGCCCTCGACCCAGGCCGGATCGTAGGCGCCCTTGCTCTGGCGGGCGTTCATCTCCGAGGCGACATTGATGATGCCGCCGCCGTTGACGACGTAGTCGGGCGCATAGAGCACGCCGCGCTCGAACAGCATCTGGCCGATGTCGGGGGTGGCCAGCTGGTTGTTGGCGGCGCCGACCACGGCCTTGACCGTCAGGCGGTCGAGCGTCTGCGGGTTCAACGTCGCACCCAGGGCGCAAGGCGCATAGATGTCGGCCACAACGTCATAGATGGCGTCCGGCGCGACGATCTCGGCGTTGGTGCGGGCCGCGACTTCCGACAGCAGGGCGGCGTTGACGTCCGTCATGACCAGCTTGGCGCCGGCCTTGTGCAGCTTGTCGGCCAGATAGCCGCCGACGTGGCCAATGCCCTGGAGCGCGATGGTGAGGCCGGTCAGGTCGTCCTGCTTCCACAGCCGGCGGGCGGCCAGCAGGGTGGAGCGGTATACGCCCTCGGCGGTGACGGGGCTCGGATCGCCCGAAGCTTCAGGGCCGTCGTTCAGGCCGAGCACATAGGGGGTGACCTTGCGGGCCTCGGCGATGTCGCCGACGGACACCCCAACGTCTTCCGCCGCGTAATAGATGCCGCCCAGCGTGTCGACCGCGCGACCGAAGGCGCGGAACAACTCCGGGGTCTTCTGGGTCCTGGAGTCGCCGACGATGACCGACTTGCCGCCGCCCATCTCGAGGTCGGCCATGGCGTTCTTGTAGCTCATGCCGCGCGACAGGCGGAGCACATCCTCAAGCGCCTCGGCGGCCGAGGCGTAGTTCCACATGCGGGTTCCACCGACGGCGGGACCGCGCGCGGTGGAGTGGACGGCGACAATCGCCTTGAGGCCGGTCTTTTCGTCGAAGAAGGCGTGGACGCCTTCATGATTCGCGAATGACGGGGAATCGAACAGCGTCATGCTCACTTTGGGCTTCTCCCGGGGTATTTTTTGTTGCGGGCTGATACGCCGGGGCGCTCTAATGAGCAAGCATGGCGGTTTCACGGCCCCGTCAGAAACCCGCGATCAACGAGCCGCGGCCTGCAGCAGCGGCAGGACAGGACGGGCGCCGGACGGCAGCGGCCTGGCCGGATCGCGCAGGAAGGCCTCGACATCGCGGTAGATCGTCTCCGCCTGCAGATCGCGGTCGAGGATGTGCCAGCCGTCGGGATAGAAGGCCGTGCGAAGATTAAGCGGCGAGCCGGCCTGTTCCAGCGCCCGGCGCATCGGCTCCTTCTCGATGACGTGGTCGTTTCCGCCGTACATCAGCAGCGTCGGCCCATGCACCCGGCCCAGCCGGTCGGTGGCGATCTGCATCAGGTCGACCAGACCATAGAGGGCGTCGAACCGGGCCGACAGCAGGCTGTCGGGATCGCGGCCGTTGCGGATCAGTTCGAGGCGGTTGTCGGACGCGGGATGATCCCGGATGGCCCATTCCGGGGCCTCGACCGCGCGATCGCCCATGGCCCGGGCGGTGAGACGCAGGGCGGTGCTGTTCAGGAGGCCCTGGGCGCTCCAGCCCCAGACGCCGGGCGACAGCAGGACGGTTCGGTCGGCGGCAGGCGGGCGGTCCGAGCCGGCGGCGGCGGCGGCGACCGATCCGCCCATGCTCTCGCCGACCACGGCGATCACGGCGTGGGGAAAGCGAGCGCGCGCCAGGGCCACGGCCGTACGCAAGTCCTCGGTCATGCGCGGCTCGCCGGCCCAGACGCCCCGGCCGGAAGCCTGGCCGAAGCCGCGCTGATCGAACGCCCACGTCTCGATCCCGTGCTCGGCCCACCATGGGCCGGCGAGCCGGAACGAGGCGCGGGAGTCGTTCATGCCGTGCAGTGCGACGATGACCGCCCATGGCTCGCCCGCGGGAGTCCAGCGGGTCAGCGGCAGGCGAGCGCCGTCGTCCATCAGCAGGGTGTGCGCTTCCAGCGCCGGACCGGCGAAACCGGCGGGCGGGATCATCGGCGGCTGGATGGCCGGCGTGGCGCAGGCCGACAGGCACAGGACCATGGCGAAGACGGAGAGCAGTCGGATCATGACGCGAGCATGCCCCGGACCCGCTCTTGAAGATATGGCAGCGTCTCTTGCTCGAACCACGGGTTGTTCCGCAGCCAGGCCGTATTGCGCCACGACGGATGCGGCATCGGCAGGATCGACGGCGAATGGTCCCGCCAGGCCCGCACGGTCTCGGTCATATTGGCCCTCGCCAGGTCGCCCAGCGCCCAGGCCTGTGCGTGGCCGCCGACCAGCAGCGTGAGCTCGACCTTCGGCAGTTCGGCCAGAAGCTGGCGTCGCCACAGCTCGGCGCAGCGCCTGGGCGGCGGATAATCTCCGCCGCTCCGCCCGTTCTTCGTGGGCGCCGTGCCGGGATAGCAGAAGGCCTGGGCGGCCACGCCGATGCGGCGGTCAGCGTAGAAGGTCTCGTAATCGACGCCCAGCCACTGGCGTAGCCGGTCGCCGGACGGGTCGGTGAACGGCAGGCCGCTCTCATGCACCCGTCGACCCGGGGCCTGGCCGCAGATCAGCAGCCGGGTCTCGGGAAAGACCCGGACGACCGGCCGCGGCGTATGCGGCAGTTGACCGAGACAGGCCCGACAGGCGCGGATGTCGGCCAGAACGGCGTCGAGGCCGTCGGATGGATCAGGCGAAGTCGTCATCACTTTCGACGACGGGCGGCAAGGCCGCCAGCGCCGCGGCGGTCTCGGCTTCGGTCGGCAGGCGCAGGCGGATGACGCCCTTGAAGGCGTTCGGATCGACCGGCTTGCCCTTCTTGGTGATCGTCAGCCTGCCCTGACGCATCAGGGCCAGGGCGCAGTGCCGCACCTTGGGCAGCATGCGCTGCCATTGCTCGGGCTGAAGCTCCTTG
>JBBRFV010000109.1:0-7716 GCA_038241335.1 Caulobacterales bacterium
TTCGCCAGCCATCCGCCGATCGGCAAGCGGATCGAGGCGCTGGTGAAGTTCGCGGGCGGACGCGATCCGGGGCCGTGGAACGGCGAGCCGGGGCCGGTCGCCTATGCGACGACGTCGGTGCCCGCTGCGGGCTGATCCAGCCGCTCCCAGCCCAGCCGGGTCAGCTGCTCCAGCGGCCGGAAGCCGGCCTTGTAATCCATCGTCTTTGAGCCCCGGACCCAATAGCCCAGGTAGACGAAGGGCAGGTTGACGATGGCCGCCTGACGCACGTGGTCGAGGATGGCGAAGCGGCCCGGGCTGCGGTCCTCCAGCGCCGGGTCGAAGAAGCTGTAGACCATCGACAGCCCGTCACTGAGCAGGTCGGTCAGGCAGACGCCGACCAGATCACCGGGCCCCCCGTCCCGCGAGGGCAGCCGGTATTCGATCAGATGGGTCCGCACAGCGGTATCCTCGACCATGGCGACATAGTCGAGCCAGCCCATGCCGGTCATCCCGCCGCCCGGATGGCGGCTTTGCAGATAGCGGCGCAGCAGGTCGAACTGCTCGGTCGTGGCCTCGGCCTCGACGAGGTCGCGGGACAGGTCGGCGTTGCGGGCCAGGATGCGGCGCTGGGACCGCGAGAAGGCGAACTCCGGCACGGGGATGCGCACCGAGACGCAGGCGTCGCAGGACTCGCAGGCCGGGCGGTAGGCGATGTTCTGGCTGCGGCGGAATCCGGCCTGGGTCAGCTCGTCGTTGACATGGGCGCCTTCGCTGAAGGGCAGGGTGGCGAACACCTTCCGCTCGGTCTGGCCCGGCAGATAGGGGCAGGGAGCCACCGAGGTCATGTAGAAGCGAAGCTGACGCTGTGGAACGAACTGGGTCACAGTCTTACATCCGCATCCGATTCCGCCGGGATTTTGACGACAGGGACCTCAAGCGCTGATTTGGGCGCGCACGACCGGTCGCCGCAAGCGCTTTCGCCCGCCGCCAGAACCCCGACCGGCGGGGCGGCGGTCACAGGCTGGTGTCCGTGGGCAGGACCGGAGCTTCGCGGAGCAGGACGATGGCGATGCGGCGGTTGCCCGCCAAGGTCGGATCGTCAGGATAGAGCGGATCCGAGCCCGCCTTGCCGGAGACCTGGTAGACCCGGTCGGGATCGACGCCGGCGCCCTGCAGCACGAGGCGCGAGGCGTTGGCGCGTTCGGACGACAGGCTCCAGTCCGCCGGCGCGGTCGCGCGGTTCGAGCCGGGCTGGGCCGAGGTGTGTCCGGTGACGGAGATGCGGTTGGGCAGCTGGTTGATCACCCTGGATACGGCGCGCAGAAGCAGTTGCGCGCGAGCGTTGGGGCGGGCCGAGTTCTGCTCGAACATCGAGCGGCCCTCCTGATCGACCAGCTGGATGCGCAGGCCCTCGGGAGTCTGGTCGATGATCAGCTGTTTCGACAGTTCGGCCAGTTCCGGCATGGATTGCATGGCCTGACGCAGCGATTCGGCGGCCGAGGCGAACTCCGCGGCCTCGCGGCGGGCGACCTCCGCCTTCAGGGCGGAGTCGCTGGCGGCCGCGAGGTTCTGGCTCTGGCCGGCTTCTTGCGGCGCGTCCGGCGGCGCCTCGGGGGCCAACTGACTGATGACGGACTGGGCGCCGGACCCCTTGGCTCCGTCATCGCCCAGCGACGTGCCGCCCAGGATGCCGCCCGAGCCCGACGTGGTCTGCGAGACGCTGGCCGGGGCGAAATATTCGGCGATGCCCTTCTTCTGTTCCGGATCGGTGGTGTTGATCAGCCACATCAGCAGGAAGAAGGCCATCATGGCGGTGACGAAGTCCGCATAGGCCACCTTCCAGGCGCCGCCATGGTGGCCGCCGCCGACGACCTTCTTGATCTTCTTGATCACGATGGGGCGGTCGGACAGGGACATGCGCACGCGGCCTTGGGTGGGACAGGCCGCCATCGTGGGGGCGCATGGTTAAGGCGACGTTTCCCATACGAGGCTTGCCGAGGTCCGCCGGGCCGCATAGTCGAAGGGCGTGAGCCTTGAACCGCCCCCCGAAGAGCCGACCGCCGAGACCCGGGCCTACCGCCGGGCGCTGGGCAGTTTCGCGACCGGCGTGTGCGTGGTCACCGCCGACAGCGATCAGGGCCCGCTGGGGCTGACGATCAACAGCTTCGCCTCGGTGTCGCTGGAGCCCCGGCTGATCCTGTGGTGCCTGGACGAGCGCTGCGAGCGCTGGCCCGCCTTCGCCGCGGCGGAGCGGTTCGCGGTCCATGTTCTACCGGCCAGCGATCGGCACAGGGCGGCGCGATTCGCCCGTGGCGTTGGCCTGTTGCATGCTGGCGAGTTCGAACGGCTGCCCGACGGGCCGCCCTGTCTGCCCGAGGCGCTGGCTCGGTTCGAGTGCGTGACGCATGACCGGATCCAGATGGGCGACCACATGATCATCATCGGCCGGGTCGACGCGTTCGACAGCACGGCGGGCGAGGCCCTGGCCTTCTGGCGCGGGCGGTATGGATCGGTCGGAGGCGAGGAATGAGAATCGGGTTCGCGGGCCTGGGCGTCATGGGCGCGCCGATGGCGGGGCATCTGGCGAAGGCCGGACACGATGTCGCGGGCTTCAACCGGTCGCCGGACAAGGCGAGGGCGTGGGCCGAGGCGACCGGAGGCCGGTTCGCGACGACGGTGGCCGAGGCGGCGCAGGGGGCCGACCTGTTCGTGCTTTGCGTCGGCAATGACGCCGACGTCAGGCAGGTCGTCGCCGAGGCGCTGCCGCATCTGGCCGAAGGGGCCGTGATCGTCGACCACACCACGACTTCGGCGAAGGTGGCGCGCGAGATGGCCGGGCTGGCGCAGGGGCGAGGGGCGGCCTTCATCGACGCCCCCGTGTCGGGCGGGCAGGCGGGAGCCGAGAACGGCCAGCTCAGCGTCATGGCCGGCGGGGACGCGGCCGCGCTGGCGCGCGTCGAGCCGGTGCTGATGGCCTATTCCAAGGCGGTCAAGCATATGGGGCCGGCCGGGTCGGGCCAGCTGACCAAGATGGTCAACCAGATCGCCATCGCCGGTGTGGTCCAGGGCTTGGCCGAGGCGGTGCATTTCGCCCAGGAGGCGGGGCTGGACACCGACGCCGCCTTTGACGCCGTGTCCAAGGGGGCGGCGCAGAGCTGGCAGATGGACAACCGCTGGAAGACCGCGGCCCGGGGCGAGTTCGAATTCGGCTTCGCCGTCGACTGGATGCGCAAGGACCTGGGGCTGGTGCTGGACGAGGCGCGGGCCAACGGGGCCAACCTTGCCCTGACCGCGCTTGTGGATCAGTTCTATTCGGAGGTTCAGGCCATGGGGGGCTCACGATGGGATACGTCCAGTTTGGCGGCGCGGCTGCAGGATCGCGCGCGCACCCGGCCCGGGGGCTGATCGCCGGCCTGGTCGCCGCGGCGGCGCTGCTGGCGGGCGGGGCGGTTCAGGCCCAGACGCCGATGCCGGTCGAAGGCGACGCGGTGATCCGCGACTTCCACACCACCTCGGGCGCGGTGCTGCCCGAGTTGAGGATGCACTACCGGACGCTGGGACAGCCGGTGCGCGACGCCTCCGGGCGGGTGACCAATGCAGTGATGATCCTGCACGGCACGGGCGGGACCGGGGCCCAGTTCCTGGCGCCCCAGTTCGCGGGCGAGCTGTTCGGGCCCGGCCAGCCGCTGGATACGGCGCGCTACTTCATCATCCTGCCCGACAACCTGGGTCACGGCGGCTCGAGCAAGCCCAGCGACGGTCTGCGGGCGGCCTTTCCCGAATATGGCTACGCCGACATGGTGGAGGCCCAGCGGCGCATGCTTGTGGATGGACTTCACGTCGACCACCTGCGGCTGATCTTCGGCACCTCGATGGGCTGTATGCACGCCTTCGTCTGGGGCGAGACCCATCCGGACTTCGCCGACGCCCTGATGCCGATGGCCTGCGAACCGACGGCCATTGTCGGCCGCAACCGGCTGTGGCGGACGATGCTGAAGGCCGCGATCCGCAACGATCCGGCCTGGCAGGGCGGGACCTATGCGGAGCAGCCTCGCGAGGGGCTGCGCGAGGCGATCGACCTGTTGGTGCTGGCCGGCGCGGCCACCATGCCCATGCAGCGCGATCTGCCTACGCGGGAGGCGGTGGACGCCTACGCTGCCAACCAGCAGGCGCGGAGGCTGCCCACGCTGGACGCCAACGACCTGTGGTTCCAGGTCAACGCCTCGTGGGACTACGACCCCTCGGTGGACCTGGAGACGATCACGGCCCCGATGACCTGGATCAACTCGGCCGACGACTTCATCAACCCGCCCGAACTGGGGCTGTCGGAGACCTTCGTGCCCCGCATCCGGGGCGTCCGTTACCGCCTGATCCCGGCCGGGATGAACGGCCACGGCCACGGCACCCACACCTGGGCCAGCTTCTGGAAGGACGACCTGGTCGCCCTGCTGGCGCGGTCGGAGCGCTAGAGGGCCGCGATCGCGGACGGCGGGGCGCGGCGGCGCCAGGCGCGGGTCAGGGCGTCGCGCAAGGTGGGCGCGTCGACGGGCCCAATGAAGACCAGGGTCGAGCCGCTCTTGCCCCGGCCGCCCGGGACGGGGGCGAACATCATGGGCTCGGCCTCGACCAGCAGCGCCTGTTCCTCGCGTGAGAGGATGACCATGCCGGCGTACTTGTCGGGATGCAGGCTGGCGAAGATGCGGTTCCGGACCCGGAATCGGTGCGCCCCAAGTGCGCGCCTTCGACGGCCTCGGGCAGGCTGAGGGCGACGCGGGTGAAGTCGTCGAGGGTCACGCGCCCATCAGCCGCGCCGCCTTGGGCGCGAAATAGCTGAGCATCCCGGCGCAGCCGGCGCGCTTGAAGGCGTGGAGGGTTTCGAGGATGGCGCGGTCCTCGTCGAGCCAGCCGTTGGCGATCGAGGCCTGCATCATCGCGTATTCGCCGGATACCTGGTAGGCGAATGTGGGAACCTTGAAGGTCTCCGCAACCCTTTGAATGATATCGAGATAGATCATTCCCGGCTTGACCATGACGGCGTCGGCGCCTTCCGAAATGTCCATGGCCACCTCGCGCAGGGCCTCGTCGGAGTTGGCGTAGTCCATCTGGTAGGTCTTCTTGTCGCCGGTCAGCTGTTTGGCCGAGCCGACGGCGTCGCGGTAGGGGCCGTAGAAGGCCGAGGCGTATTTGGCGGCGTAGGCCAGGATCAGGGTGTCGTGCAGGCCGTTGGCTTCCAGCGCCTCGCGGATCGCCTGCACCCGGCCGTCCATCATGTCGGACGGGGCGACGATGTCGGCCCCGGCGTGGGCGTGGATGAAGGCCTGTTCGGCGAGGCGTTCGAGGGTGATGTCGTTGACGATGCGGCCGTCTTCGACGACGCCGTCGTGGCCGTGGTCGGTGTAGCAGTCCAGCGCCACGTCGGTCATGACGCCGATCTCGGGGCAGGCGTCCTTGATGGCCTTGATGCAGGCGGGGATCAGGTCGTCGGGATCGGTCGCGCCGGTGCCGACGCAATCCTTCATCGCCCCGTCGATGTTGGGGAACAGGGCCACGGCCGGGATGCCGAGGTCGCGGGCCTCGACGGCGGCGGCGGCGGCGGCCTTGGGCGACAGGCGGAAGACGCCGGGCATGGAGGCGACCGGAACGCGATCCTCGACGCCATCATGGACGATCAGCGGCCAGATCAGGTCGGCGGGCGTCAGGGTCGTCTCGGCCACCAGCCGGCGCACCCAGGGGCTGGAGCGCAGGCGGCGCGGGCGGGCGTAGGGGAAGGCGGCGGGGGCGAACGGCTGGGTCATGCTGTGCTCATAGTCGGCTTGGCGGTGGGGGAAAACAGGCTCCGCACAGATTGAAAATCTGAATCCGCCACCCGCCGATGCAAAAACAGGGTCCAGAGAGTCCAGAGAGTCCGGAGAGTCCGGATCGCCAGCCGACACTCTGGCATGGAGCTACGTCAGATTTGGTCGCAGGGGCGGTGATCTCGACAAGGCTCCGGGATGACGCGAGCGCCGCGCTTGGCTAGAAGCGGCGCGAACGATTACGGAAACGCCCCCATGGATTTCGCCCTCACCGCCGACCAGCGCGCCATCCAGGACGCCGCCCGCGCCTTCGCCGAGGCCGAGCTGGCCCCCCACAGCGCCGAATGGGACGAGACCAAGACCTTCCCCGTGGGCGTCATGCGCCACGCCGCCGAGATGGGCTTCTGCGGCATCTATACCGGCGAGGAGCACGGCGGCATGGCCCTGGGCCGGGTCGAGGCGGCTCTGATCTTCGAGGAGCTGTCGCGCGGCGACGTGTCGACGGCGGCCTTTATCTCGATCCACAACATGGCGACGTGGATGATCGACAAGTTCGGTTCCGACGACCTGCGCGTCCGCTATGTGCCGCGCCTCGTCTCCATGGAGCTGATCGCCAGCTATTGTTTGACAGAGCCGGGCTCGGGCTCCGATGCGGCGGGCCTGAGGACGACGGCGAAGCGGGACGGCGAGGACTATGTGCTGAACGGCTCCAAGGCCTTCATCTCGGGAGCCGGGACCTCGGACGTCTATGTGATCATGGCGCGCACGGGCGTGGACGGGCCGAAGGGCATCTCGACCTTCGTGGTCGAGAAGGACACGCCCGGCCTCAGCTTCGGCGCCTAGGAGAAGAAGATGGGCTGGAACAGCCAGCCCACCGCCATCGTCGCCTTCGACGATTGCCGCATCCCGGCGGCCAACCTGCTGGGCAAGGAGGGCGACGGCTTCCGCTACGCCATGAGCGGGCTGGACGGCGGGCGTCTGAACATCGCCGCCTGTTCGCTGGGCGGGGCGCGGCTCGCGCTGGAGACGACGCAGGCCTATGTCACGACGCGAAAGCAGTTCGGCAAGCCGCTGTCGGAGTTCCAGAACACCCAGTTCAAACTGGCCGACATGGCCACCCAGCTGGAGGCCTGCCGCCTGATGGTGTTGCGCGGGGCCTGGGCCATCGACACCAACCATCCCGAGAAGACCAAATGGTGCGCCATGGCCAAGCGGATGACGACGGACGCCTGTTTCCAGATCGCCGACGAGGCGCTGCAGTTGCACGGCGGCTACGGCTATCTGAAGGACTATCCGCTGGAGCGGATCGTGCGCGATCTGCGGGTGCACCGCATCCTTGAGGGGACCAACGAGATCATGCGGGTGATCACGGCGCGAGAGATGCTGCGGCAGTGAATATCGCCGGCTTTTGGAGGAGCCGTCGACATTGTGGAGAAGCAGGTATTTTGTCCGCTCCGGGCTGAGTTGAGCCCTTGCGCGAAATCCTCAGCGTCCCTGGCTACGTCAGGGTCTGGGTGAAATCCCCGTTTTGCTGAAGAGCACGGCCAAACACGCGGCGGCCGCCGGGAATACGACGCCGTATCCCAGAATACCGACATCCCGCAGACGCATGTCGCCGGTCGGGACGCCGATCAGGCCGGCCAGAGCCAGCAGGCCGCTCAGCACCAGAAGCCATCGTGTCAGGCGGGCGAGCCCCCCACCAGACACCAGTGGGGCGGCCATCAGCACGGAAAGGGCGAAGAAGAAATCCCACGCCAGAATGTCGAGCACGTAGAACGGCGACGGCCAGCGGAATGCAGCCTCCGCAGCGGCGCGCGGCCCGCTGAGCAACATCAGGTGCACCCCAACAGTTATCGCCGCGGAGGCCGACATGAAGGCAGCGGAAAGGCGACCCAACCCGCGCCGATCACCGCCTGAGCTGACGTGGATGCTCCACATC
>JBBRFV010000110.1:0-7707 GCA_038241335.1 Caulobacterales bacterium
ATTCATAACCCACAGGTCGGCGGTTCGAGCCCGCCTCCAGCCACCATTCCCTCCTAACCCTCAGAACGGCCTTCACCCTCGCGATTACGCGCGTAGTGTCGGCTGAAGGGAAACGGGGGCAGCCATCCCTCCCGGCGCAAGGTCCCGTTCTCATAAGTCGGCGTCAGCTGGTCCGGGGCGTCCAGTGCGCCGAGGCTGACCTCGACCTCGTCGCCGCTGCGGGCGAAGACCGATGAGCCGCAGCGCGGGCAGAAGTGGCGGCCCGCATACTCGCCCGTTTCGCCTTCGATCGTCACCGCATCCTCCGGGAAGATCGCCGTCGCCTGGAACAGCGCGCCGTGATGCTTGCGACAGTCCATGCAGTGGCACAGGCCGACCCGGTACGGGCGTCCTGTCGCCGTGATCCGAACGTCGCCGCACATGCAGCCTCCGCTGAACCGCTCCATGTGGCCTCTCCTCTGCCGGGGACCGAAAGTTTACGCGGAACGCCGTGCCCAGGTCGAAGGTCCCGGCAGACCGCAACCCCGCCGCCCGCCTCCGCGTTCCTCCGCCAAGCTTCCACGCCGAGTATCACGCCATGACCATCCGCACCGCCCTGTCGCTCGCCTCCGCCGCCGTGCTGGCGTTGGGGGCGGCCGCCTGTTCGCCGCAGGACCAGAACAAGGCCGAGGCCGACGCCCACGCCGCCGGGACCGAGGTCAAGGACGCCGTCCATGAGGCCGCGCCGGCCATCAAGGAAGAGGCCGCCCAGATCGGCGACGCCATCCAGGCCGGCGCGGGCGAGGCGGCGCAGGAGGTCGATGAGGCCACCGACGCCCTGCAGCGCAAGGCCGACCAGCAGAAGGCCGAAACCGCCGCCGACCACACCGGCAACGGCCCGGCCGCGCCGGCTCGTTAGGTTTCCCGGGCCTACCGCGCTTTGCGTTACTTGAGGCCGTCAGGGCTGGCGGAACAGCCGCGAGGCGCCCCAGCCGGTGAAGGCGGCCAGCAGCACGCACAGGATCCCGTAGGTCCACGGTCGGCGGTGGGCGAACTCGAACACGTCGCGTTCGAAGCCGACCTTTTCGACCGTCAGGGTCAGGTTGGAGACCGACACCGCCTCGCCGTTCTGGAACAGCCACACCTCGGCGAAATACGGGCCGGTCGGAGCGACGGCCGGCAGCTTGACCTCGGCCCGGAACAGGCCGCGATCGACGAACTCGACCCCGTGCGGGTCGGTGTCGTACAGGGCGGCGGCCTCGCGCAACCGCACCACCGCGCGGCGCCAGGCCAGATAGTCCTCGCCCAGCCGGCTGACGACCACGTCGCGCACGCCGTAGCGGGTGACGGTGCGGCTCTCCTGCGGGGCGCCGATGCGCAGGTGGTCGACGCCGACGCCGAGCCGGCGCAGCTGGCCGAAGTCGGCGATGTCGCCCAGCGGCCGGGTCGATGCGGTCATGTAGAAACCGGGCGCGCCCTCGAACAGGACGGGCCGACTGTTCAGCCAGACGCCCATGTTGCGCGACTTGCGCACCAGACGCACCGGGGCGTCGGGGCCGCGCACGACCACCACCACGTCGGTGGGGACCTGGGTGGGATTGAAGACCGCGCCGTACAGGACGATCGAGGCGCCGCGGAAGCTGGAATCGACCTGGACCCGGGCGTCGGTCAGGGCGGCGGCGACGCGCAGGTCGGTCGTGGTGCCGGTCGAACGTTCGATGGCGGGCGGGGGTGGAGGCAAGGGGGGCGGCGGGGCCTGGATCATTGCGTCACCCCCGGCGCGAGCGCGAACAGCTCGCTGGGCCGCGTGAACAGCTCCAGCCCCATGTAGACCCCCACGCCCACGACGATGAAGCCCAGAACGGCGCGCAGCACCTCGGGACGGAAGCGGCCGGACAGTCGCGCCCCCAGTTGCGCGCCCACCACCCCGCCCAGCAGAAGGATGGTCGACAACACGACGTCCACGGTCTGGTTGCGGCCGGCCTGGAGCACGGTGGTCATCGCCGTGGTGATGATGATCTGGAACAGGCTGGTGCCGACCACCACGCTGGCCCGCATGCGCAGGACGTACAACATCGCGGGAACCAGCACGAAGCCGCCGCCGACCCCCATGATGGCCGACAGGATCCCGGCGAAGACGCCCAGTCCGATCGGCGGAATGACGCTGATATAGAGGCCGGAGCGAGGGAAGCGCATGCGCAGCGGGAGGCCGTACAGCCACAGGGGTCGACGGCGCTCCTTGTGCGGCACGATCTCGCCGCGCACCCGCCGCAGGATCTGGCCCATGCTCTCGTAGAGCATCAGCGAGCCGATCACGCCGAGGAACAACAGATACGACAGGGCCACCGCCAGGTCGGCCTGGCCCAGCAGGCGCAGATAGCGGAACAACTCCACGCCGAGCAGCGCGCCGATCACCCCGCCCGCCGCCATCACGCCGCCGATGCGGAAGTCGACGGCCTGTCGATTGGTGTAGCTGATCACGCCGGAGGTCGAGGAGGCGACCACGTGGCTGGCCTGGCTGGCCACGGCTACGGTCGGGGGAATGCCGAGGAAGATCAGGATCGGAGCCATCAGGAAACCGCCCCCGATGCCGAACAGGCCCGAGACGAATCCGACCGTCGCTCCCAGCAGGACCAGGAAGGGCCAGTTCACCGAAACCTCGGCGATCGGCAGGTAGATATCCAAAGGACGCGCCTTCGGCTGAACGACTGACAAGCGCCGGAAAGGCGACGGGAAAAATCTCCTAGACGCTACCGGATGGCCCCGCCACCCGATGCGCCAGAATGGTCGCGCTTTTCGCCTTACGCGAGCGGTTCGACCTTGAAGGCGGCGGCCGCGGCGCGGGCCGCGCCACGATCGGCTGCGCTCAGCCTGGTCTTCAGCCGCTCGGCTGCCGCGCGGGAATCGTCATCCCCGGCGCGCGCGGCGACGAGATACCATTTGTAGGCTTCGGGCAGGTTGCGAGCGATGCCGTCGTCGCCGTTCTCGTAGAGCCGGCCGATGTTGTACTGGCTGTCGACGAGGCCGTGGCCCGCGGCCTTTTTCAGCCATGACAGGGCGCCGGTCCGGTCGCGCTCGCCGCCGACGCCGTCGTACAGATACATGCCATAGGCGTGCATGCCCTTGGGGTCGCCGCCCTCGGCCGCCCGGCGCGCCCAGGCGCGGGCCTGCGCCGCATCGGCGGTCACGCCGTTCGAGCCGTCCTGGTAGATACCCGCCAGATGCAGTTGCGCCGGCGTATAGCCGAGCTCCGCCGCCTGGGTCAGGGTGGCCAGGGCGGTCGGCTCTGACGCCTCCATCTGCTCCAGCGACTGCTGGTACAGGGTCGCGGCGCGGCTGACATCGGCCGCAGGCGTCGCGTCGGTGGGCAGGATCGCCAGCGCCGCCAGGGGCGCGGCCTGGGCCGAGGCGCGCGACGGGAAGCCTGGAATGCCCATGCCGGCGCCGGTGAGCTGGGCGTTGGCGTACCAGGCGCCCCCGGTCAGCAGGACCGCCACGGCCGAAGCGCCCAGCGCTTTGCGCACCGTGCCGCCGTCCTTGGACGCCTGTTTGTCGAGCCGCTCCTGAAGCCGCGACTTGCCGCCACGCTTGAGGCCGAAGCCCTGACGGACCGGCGCCTCGTCGACGGCGGGTGCGGCCATGGCGGCGCGGGCGGCGTCGATGGTCTGGCGCGTCGATGAGGCCCGCCCGGCCTGGGCGGCGGCGCGCAAGGCGCGGGGATCGACGAAGTCGGTCTCGCCGGCGAAATCCTCGTGCCCGTCGATGGGGTCGGGCGCGGTGGCCTCGAGCGCGTCGGATACGTCCGCGCCGCCAAAGCCGGCGCTGAAGCCCGGAACCACGGGGGCGACCGTCTCGGCCGATGCACTGGACACAACGTCAGCGGGCCGGCTGCCGAAGGGCGTCGGCGCGCGCGCGACCGCGTCGAACATCGCGTCGGAAGCGAGGACCCGCGCCGGTTCGGGCGCAAAGGGCTCGTCGAGGAAGGCGTCGAGCGCGGGCGTCATCGCGGGGGCGGAGACGGGGTCGGAGACGGGGGCGGGTTCGGGCGGCGCCAGATCGGCCGACCACGCCTGCTGTTCGGCGTAGACGGGATCCTCGAAGGCGATCTGGTTGAACGGCGCGTCGGGGAAGGCGGCGTCCGGGAACGCCGCGGCGCGCCAGTCGGGCTCGACCGACGCGGTCTCGCGCGCCGGTTCGGCGCGGCGCTCGATGTTGGAGCGGGCCTCGGCGATGAGGGCGGCAGTGCGCTCCTCCGACATTCGCATGCGCTCGGCCAGCTCTCCCGACGCCCGGTCGTAGTGCTGTTCGATGCGCGAGGAGCTGTCGTTCAGGCGGCGGCCGATGTCTTCCAGCGCCTGGGCGGATCGCCGCTCGGACTGGGCGATGCGTTCGCTGAGACGGTCGGAAATGCGGGTGATCTCGCCGCCCAGCTTCTCGAGCGCCAGGGCATGCCGGTCGTCGGCCGCGACCAGACGCTGCTCGAGCCCCTGGGCCAGCCGGCCCATGCCCGCCTCGACCTTGCGGCTGAGGGTCTCCAGTTGCATCGGAGCCGCGCCCTCGATGGTCTGGACCCGACCGTTCAGATTCTGGGCGATCCGCAGGACCTCCCGGCCCATCGCCTCGACAGCCTTGGCCGAACGCTCTTCGGACGACTTGACCTGCTCGCCGATGGCCAGAACGGCGCGCTCTATGCGGTCCATCCGGCCTTCGGTCTCGGCGGTGTCGAGCCGCCGCATCATTTCGGCGCGATTTCCCTCGACCTGGCGGCTCAGGGTTTCGGCCAGTTTTTCGAACCGGGCCGCCTCGCGCGCGCTTTCAGGCTCGACCCGGCCCTCCGTCGCCCGCAGCCGCTGGTCCAGTTCGGCGAAGGACCGCTCCAGCGCACGCAGGGCTTCGGTCGTTCCGGCCTGGGCCTGGTCCAGCCGGGCTCCGACGTGGGCCAGCAGGTCCGGGCCGGCGCCGGGTCCGGCGACCCGTTCGACCACGTCCATGCGCTGGCGCAGTTCGTTGACCCCGGAGCGCTGGCGTTCCTCGATGTCGTACAGCCGCCCCGCCAGGGTCCCGAGCGCGGTCTCGACCTTGCCGAAGGTCTCGGTCGTGCGGGGACCGGTGTCCTGTTCGAATTTGCGCAGCCGGCGATGACCCTCGCGCAACTCCTCGGCGATGTCGTCGATGCGTCGGGCGTACTGACGGCCCGCGTGATCCTGGCCCTCAAGACGGCGAACCAGGCCCGAGACCGCCTGGTCGACGCCCTGGATGGCGACCGTGGAGCGGCGCTCGGCCGCTTCCAGCCGGGCGGCGATGTCGTCGATCGAGGCGTCCAGCCGGCCCCGCTCGCCTTCGTCGGCGCCGTAGACGTCGTCCATCCGGCGGGCGCGGCCGCGGCGTTCATAGCTGTCGGCGGCGTGGGGGCGGCGCGACAAGGGGACTACGCCCTCGTCGTCGCCGTCCTCCATGATCATGGTGTTCAGCCATTCGCCCAAGGTCATGCCGGAACGGCGCGCCAGATCCTTGGCGATCTCGCGCGCCTTGGGCTCGATGCCCTTCACGCTCCAAGGCGCGGCGGCTGCGCTCACTGATTCGTCTCCCAACCTGACTCCGGACGCTAGACGCCCAGATCAGGGGTGTAAACGCACGGTTAACCCCAAGATGTGGGGGCGCCGCCAACTTCCTGTGGAAACCCCTCTCATCGACCTCCGATTTCGCCCGGAGGGGGTTAACCTGTCGTAAAGATTAACTTCCGGGCAAGGATTTCCGCTTGCGCCCAAACCTCGCCGGGGCCACCTCGCGGCCGTGGACAAGAGCCTGACCCTCATCCTCCTCGTCGCCTCGGTCGCCTTCGCCGCCTTCGCCGGCTGGCGAGGGGCGCGGCCATGGGAGCCGAGCCGGGGCGTGCGCATGGTCCCCTGGCGCTTTCTGATGATGCTGTCTGGCGCCTCGACCTTCTTTTTGCTGATCCATCTGGCCGCCCTGTTCGGCAAGCCCCAGCCGCCTCTCTAGAGGTTTCGTGCGCCGGAACTCCCCGCCGCGCCTGGTGTTTCCGATGCCCCCCCCGAGACTGGAGATGCATCATGGCCGACAAGACCCTGTCGCCCGACGAGGCCGAAAAGGCCTTCTGGGACCACCTGAAGACGTCCAACACCGGCATGCTGGGCATCGACCAGCCCGGCTATCACAGCCAGCCGATGACGGCGTTCCGCGAGGCGGAGACCGGAACCATCTGGTTCTTCACCCTCGACACCACCGATCTGGCGCGCGACGCCGCCCTTCCGGGCCAGAAGGCGATGTTCACCTATGGTTCGAAGGACCAGGAACTGTGGGCCTGCGTCCACGGCTCGCTGACCGCCGAGCGGGACCGCGAGATCATCGACCGGTACTGGAACCCGATCGTCGCCGCTTGGTACCCGGGCGGCAAGGACGACCCGCACCTGACTCTGCTGCGCTTCGACGCCGACGATGGCCAGATCTGGGTGTCGAAGGCTGGTCCGATCCGTTTCGGCTACGAGATCGCCAAGGCGAACCTGACGAAGACGCAGCCTGACGTCGGCGCCACAGCCAAGGTCAATCTGAACTGACCTGCTGGGCGCGGACTCGCCATCCGGGTCCGCGCCTGCCTAGACTGCCCCTTCTGGCGGAGGGCGTCCGTGATGCGGCGACAGACCACGGGTCTGGACAGGCGGGCGTTCGCGCTCGGCGCAGCCATGCTTCCGCTGGCCGGCGCCGCCATGGCTCAGGATACGGCCCGAACTCCGGGCCCGGCCGCCGCCGTTCCGCCCGACTTTGACGCTCCGCGGCTGCTGACCAATCTGCTGACCCGGATGGCCCTGCCCGTTTCGATCAACGGCGCGCGGGTTCCGCCCTTCGTGCTCGATACGGGCGCCGGACGCACCGTGGTTTCGGCCGAACTGGCCCAGGCGATGAAGCTGCCGCCCGGACCCGACGTGCTGGTTCACGGCATCACCGCCGCCCAGATGGCCCCGACCGTCCGCATCGCCCGCTTCGACATCGGCCAGCGGAACTTCAGGAATCTGATCGCGCCGGTGTTTCCCCGCGCCGCCCTGGCCGCCGACGGTCTCATCGGCCTCGATGCGCTCGGCCGGTTTCGCCTCACCCTGGACGTCGCCGCGCGGCGGGTGGATCTGGATCCCTCGGGCGCGGACATCCTGCCCAACGGCTCCGCCTCGGCCAATCCCAGCCGCCTGTCGCGGGTGGGCGAGGCGACGCGGCGGGGCAGTCTCGGTCAGTTGATCCTGCTGGCCGCCTCCGCCGACGGAGTCCAGATCGAGGCCTTCGTCGATTCCGGGGCCCAGTATTCAATCGGCAACCTGGCCCTGTTGCGGGCGGTGGGCGGCGAGCAGGCGGGCTTGAACCCGATCACCATCTACGGCGTCACGGGCCAGGTGCTGGCCGCCGGCAGCGGACGGGTTTCCAACCTGCGCCTGGGCCGTCAGGCTCTCGGCGCGACGCCCCTGCTGTTCGCCGACCTGCACGCCTTCGAGGCGCTGGACCTGATCGACCGGCCGGCCCTGCTGGTCGGCGCTGATCTGCTCTATCGCTTCCGGCGCGTGACGCTGGACTTCGGCCGTTCGCGGATGGTCTTCAGCGGCTTGAGACCGCCGGCGACCTAGACGGTCAGGCCTGCATCGTCCAGCCGTCGACGCCCATGGCCGCCTGCTTGACCGCTTCCGAGCGGGTCGGGTGAGGGTGGCAGATGCGGGCGATGTCCTC
>JBBRFV010000111.1:0-7574 GCA_038241335.1 Caulobacterales bacterium
CTCGGGATGGGCGTTGGAATGGATGTCATGGGCGTACTGGACCGGAGCCGTGGCCGAGGCCGGCAGGGGCGGCATGTCCGACTTGATGTCGCCCGCGTTATGGCAGCCTGCCAGCGCGGCGGTGAGTGCGATCGCGGAGACGAAGCAGGCGAGGGTGCGGTTCATCGACGTTTCCTGATTGATTTGGCGGGGAGAGAACCCCTCGCGCCTGGCAAGATCAAGCGGCTTTTTGGCCGGACGGAGGCAGGTGTTTCGCCTTGAACAGCCGGCCCCGCTCCGCCGCCAGGGTGAAGCTGATCGCCAACGCTCCCATGACCATGACGCCCAAGGCCATGGGCGTAGCCGAGCCGTCGAAATTCTGACCGATGGTGAAGCCCAGCAATGAGCCGCCAATGGTCGAGATGAAGCCCTGTGCCGAGGAGGCGGTGCCGGCGATATGGCCCATCGGCTCCATGGCCATGGCCCCCATGTTCCCGGCCATGAAGCCGAAGCAGAACATGGTCAGCCCCTGCAGCAGGGCGAAGGTGACGATGGTCTCGTGGCCTGTCGCCGAGACGATGGCGTGGATCAGCCCCATGGCAGTGAAGGCGAGCATGGCTGTGTGGGCGATCATGCGCGACCCGAGACGCTCGACGATCCGCGAATTAATCAGGCTGGCCGCCGCGATGCCGCCGGCGATCAGGGCGAAGACGGCCGGGAAATGATCGGCGGCGTGGAAGACGTCGGCGAAGATCTGCTGGCTGGAGTTGATGAAGCCGAACAGAGCCCCCGAGATGGCCGTGCTGGCGAGGGTATAACCGATTGAAATCCGGTTGGTGACCGCTTCGCGGAAGGCGCGGGCGATGCGTCCCGCCTGGATCGGCAACCGGTCTTCGGGATGCAGGGTTTCCGGCAGGCGCAGCCCGGCCCACAGCATGACGATGCCACCCGCCGCCGCCAGAACGCCAATGATCCAGCGCCAGGGCGCGACCGTCAGGATCAGCTGGCCGAGGCTGGGCGCGATGATTGGCACGCCGAGGAAGACGAGGAAGCTCAGCGACATCACCCGCGCCATGGTCCGGCCGCTGTATCGGTCGCGCACGATCGAGATGGCCAGCACCCGCGTCGCCGCCGATCCCAGGCCCATGCCGATGCGGGCCAGGATGAGGGTCTGGAAGGTCGGTGCCAGGGAGGCCGCCAGTGCGAACAGGATGTAGATGGCGATCCCGGTCAGCAGCACCGGCTTGCGACCAAAACGGTCAGCCAGCGGTCCATAGGCGACCTGGGCCACGCCGAAGCCGAGCAGATAGGCGGTGATGACCCACTGACGGCTGTTCTCGGCCACGACGTTCAGGTCGGCCCCGATGGCGGGCAGGGCGGGCAGCATGGAGTCGATGGCCAGCGCATTCAGCGCCATCATCACGGCGATCAGACAGACGAACTCGGCGAAGCCCGGTCCCTTGGCGGCGGCGGGATCAAGGGGGTGGGCTTCGGTCATGGGCTCAAATGCGCGGTGAAGGGCAGCGCCGCAACCGTCGGCGGACCCCAAAAGGCTTTACGCGGGTGCGCGGGCGCCGGGGCGGTGGTAACGGGCGGCATCCGGGAGAGTTCGATGAGCGAAGACGGCATCACAATTTTCCACAATCCGGCGTGCGGAACCTCGCGCTCGGTTCTGGCCATGATCCGGGACGCGGGCCATTCGCCGACGGTGATCGACTATCTCAAGACCGGCTGGGCCGAGGCGCAGCTGCGGGGCCTTCTGACCGAGGCGGGCCTGACGCCGCGCGAGGCCCTGCGAACGAAATGCGATCTGGCCGGCGAACTGGGTTTGTTGGCCGACGGCGTCAGCGACGAAGCCGTTCTCGCCGCCATGCTGGCCCATCCGGTGCTGGTCGAGAGGCCCCTGGTGAAGTCGCCCAAGGGGACGGTCCTGGCGCGGCCGAAAGAGCGACTGCTCCATATCCTTTAGGGCTGCTGCGTCCTTCGGGTATGACAAAGCCCGCCACCCCGAGGGATGGCGGGCTTTTCGGATCAAACGATCCGGTATTGGACTCAGTTGCTCTGGGCGTTGTCGTTGACGGCGACGATGAAGCCGCCGATGAGGATGGCGCCGAAGATCAGGCCCGGCAGGACCGAACCGCTGAGCTCGCTGGAGTCGCCGGCGGCGGCGCCGACGCGGTCCGCGACGCGAACGGCGGCCGAATTGCCCTGGGCGGCGGCGGCTTGGCCGGCGACCAGCAGCAGGCCTGCGGCGATGGCTGTGATGGTTTTCTTCATGGTGGCTCCCGTTGCGTATTCAGGAGCTCAATCTCCCGTGGCCGTGAAGGTTGCACGGCACCGGTAAATTTTCAACTACGGCAAAGCTCGCAGCCACCGCCTGTGTCGCGGGAACAACACCGGGCCGGAGGGTCAGTGTGGTGCGGGTGGTCGGGCTCGAACCGACACATCTTTCGATACCGGATTTTGAGTCCGGCGCGTCTACCAATTCCACCACACCCGCACAGGCCCGTGGGCGGCGCAATCTAGCGATGGCGAGGCCGGGGTCAACGGCCGAGCGCACCTCGGAAGAATGCGCGGTCAAAACAGCGGGCCGCGGCGCTCTTCATATGGCCTCGACGTGGGCGTCGGTCCTTCCAGCCTGGATTCGACGGGCGCGGATGAACATTTCGACCCGCTGCAGGACGATCATGCCGACGACGAAGACCAGGAAGGAGTCCTGGATGGCCAGGGCGTTGACGTGCCAGGCGCCGGCCTGGCCCTCGAGCCAGCCGCGCAGAGCCTGACGGCTGACCAGCAAGACGACGATCAGGATCAGGCCCAAGGGCGAAGCCTGGGCCCTGAGCGTGCCGTCCGGGGCCTTCTCGATCGTCATCATCCTGCCGCGCCACCAGCCGGCCGCGCCGCCCAGGACGAGAGACCCCGCCAGAATCAGCCATGAAGTGGTGTCGAACGGCGCCGGGGCGGGGCCGGGCGCATACTGCATGCCCCACAGGCCGAGACCGATGATGACGATCATGATGGCGGGCATGATCCACATCAGCTCGGGCCGGAGCCGGCGCGGCGCGCGGTTTCTCAGGAGGATGAGCGGCAGGGCGATCAGAATGCCGATCAGCGGCCCGTATTGTTGCGGCGTCATGCGGTCTCTCCCCGAGCGCACGGTGGCGCTTCCGGGGCGGACCTTATCCCTGTCGCATTATTCGTAAAGCGGTTTGCGGGCCAGGGCCCTCAGGCGGGCTGAACCGTCTGTTCGATCGCGCCGAAGATCGAGTGATGCCTGTCGTCCAGCATCTCGATGCGGACGGTGTCCCCGTGCTTGAGGAAGTCGGTCCCTGCCTTGCCGCGCTGGATGGTCTCGACGGTGCGGACCTCCGCGATGCAGGAATAGCCGAGGCCGCCTTCGGACACGGGCTTGCCCGGACCGCCGTCGGCGTCGCGGTTGGAGACGGTGCCCGAGCCGATCACCGTGCCGGCGACCATGGACCGGGTCTTTGCCAGATGGGCGATCAGGGCGCCGAAGTCGAAGGTCATGTCGACCCCGGTGTCGGCCTTGCCGAAATCGGCGCCGTTCAGCTGGACTGTCAGTTCGCCGTGCAACTTGCCGTCCTTCCAGCGATCGCCCAAGGCGTCGGGCGTGACCAGCACGGGCGACAGGGCCGAGGCGGGCTTGGACTGGACGAAGCCGAAGCCCTTGGCCAGTTCGCCGGGGATCAGGTTGCGCAGCGACACGTCGTTGACCAGGCCGACCAGGCAAACGTGGTTGAGCGCCTCTTCGCGGCTGACGCCCTGCGGCACGTCGCCGGTGACGACGACGACCTCGGCTTCGAGGTCGCAGCCCCAGGTCTCGTCCTTCAGCGGGATGGCGTCGCGCGGAGCGAGGAAGCCGTCCGAGCCGCCCTGATACATCAGCGGATCAGTCCAGAAGCTGTCGGGCATCTCGGCGTTGCGGGCCTGTCGCACCAGGGCGACGTGGTTCACATAGGCCGAGCCGTCGACCCACTGATAGGCACGGGGCAAGGGCGAGGCGGCGTCGCGTTCGTGGAACCGGCCACGTGGCACGGCCTCGTGCTCCAGGCTTTCGGCCAGCAACCGCAACAGCGGTTCGCAACGCTCCCAGTCGTCGAGCGCCGACTGCAGGGTCGGGGCGATCAGGAAGGCGTCGGTGAACCAGTGCAGGTCGCTGGAGACGACGACGAGGCGGCCGTCCCGGCCATGCTTGAGAGAGGCGAGCTTCATGCTCTCAGGCTTAGGCGGTTTCCGCGCCGGGGGAAACCGGGATTGAGGCGTGTCAGCGAGACTGGCGCCAGTCGCCGGAGCGACCGCCCGAGGCGTCGCCGGTCAGCTCGGCGAGGGCGTCGCTCATTTCGGTCAGGCGCAGCGAGCGGTGACGCCAGTGCTCATTGATGTCCGCTACGGCGTTGCGAAGGGCCCGGTTGCGCTCGGCGGCGGACAGGTGGTGGGACGTGTGAGGCGGGGTGTGGCCAACGCTGCCAGGGACGTTGATGGTCACGCTGGCCGAGGCGCCCGAGACTGAACCCGCCGGTCCCGGAGTCGCGCGGTCGCCGTGGCCGTCGTCATGCGCCTCGTCATGGGCGTGATCTTCATGACCGTGGTCGTCGTGACCGTGGGCATCGGCGGGCCGGCCCTCGAGCGCGAGGCTCAGGGCCTTGAGGTTTCCGGCCAGGCCGCCGGCAAGGGCGAGTGTGCGTCCCAGGCGGCTTTCGATGGTGCGCTGGAGCGCCGCCGCCTTGCCGGGCAGGGCGTCGCCGTCGGCCTTCATCGCCGCCTTGGCCGCGTCGTCGATGTCCTTCCAGATCGAGAGTCCGGCGTCGCCCTTCCGCGACCCCCGTCGAGCGCTCATGAACCAGCCGAGTAGGAAGACCGCCCCGATGATGACGATGATGGCGAACCAGACGATGGGGGGCAGGCTGACGAACAGCGAACCGTCCTGCGGCAGGTTGGCGGGGTCGGCGCTGGAGAAGTCGGCGTCGTACTGCTGCATGGCGGCCTCCCTGCCTCGGGTCCCACGGCTATGTCGCCCGACCGGCTACGCTTGGCAACGGGAAAGGTTAACGCCGTTCGCGTGTCAGGCGACTCCGGGCGAACCGGGCGGGGTGATCAGGGCCCTGGCCTCGGCGCTGGCGCGGGCGACCAGGTCCCGCACCTCGACCTCGACGGCGACGGCGCCCTCGGGTTCGTGGGCCCACAGGTAGCGGCGCTCAACCTCGACCTCACGGCCCGACGGGACGATGCCGGTGAACGTGTCGCCCCACGGGGTGATCGCCTTGATGTCGGGCCAGGGCAGGGCGCAGGCCTGGTCCAGCTCCTCGATGGCCATGGCCGAGAGTTCGTCGTCGGGACCCTGACGCGGGCCGGGGACTACAGCCATCGCCGCACCCGCGCGCGCCAGGAGTCGTATTCGGCCCCGAATTTGCCGGCCAGGTAGCGCTCCTCGCGGGCGATGACCAGGCGGTCGACGATGAGCAGGCAGGGCGCCAGCAGAACCAGGGCCAGGACGCTGTTCAGGGCGATGGCCAGGCCGGCGTAGGTCACTGCGAAGCCGAGGTAGATCGGATTGCGGCTGAAGCGGTAAAGGCCGCCCGTGGCGAGGGCCGTGGTCGGCTTCCACGGCTGGGGCGGCGTGCCCAGGCGGCGGAAATGGCCGGCGGCGATCCCGTTCATCAGGATCCCGCTGATGATCAGGGTCAGGGCGATGACCCAGCGAAAAGTGGGCTCGAAACCAAAGCCGCTCCCGAGCCAGCGGGCGGCGTCCGGACCGATGGCCGTCCTGACGGCGGGCACGTCGGCGAGGTGGTCGATCCCCCAGCCGAGCAGCAGAAAGCCGAGGTAGATCAGCGGCGGCGGCGCGATGACGCCGGCGGTGTCGCGAGGGGGCGTCATGGGCGCAGCGCCTCGTCGCCGTAGATGGCGACTTCGGCCGGATGCTCCGACGAGATCGCGCCGCGATACATGCCCGAGGTGTTCATGGCGAAGCCGGGGACGCCGTCCGCCGCCATGACCACCACGCCGCCGTCGCCGCCGATCGAGCCGACGTCGGCGATCTCGGCCTCGGCCGCCTGTTGCGCGGTGTTCCCGCCGTGGGTGCGGGTGCAGATGTCGCGCGCCACGGTCGAGCGGATGAAATACTCGCCCGTGCCGGTGGCCGAGACGGCGCAGCCGTCGATGTTGGAGGCGTAGGTGCCCGCGCCGATGATGGGGGCGTCGCCGACCCGGCCCCACTGTTTGGCGTTGGTGCCGCCGGTCGAGGTGCCGGCGGCCAGATGGCCCTGCTGGTCGAGGGCGACCGCGCCGACGGTGCCGAATTTGCGCTCGTTCAGCGGCGGCATGCCGGGGTGGTCGGTCAGTTCGGCGCCCTGTTGCGGCGCCGGCGGCGCGCCTTCGGGACGCTCGGGGATCGGCAGATCCTTCGACCGCAGTTCGCGCAGCAGGCCCTGCCAACGACGCTCGGTGAAGAACCACGACGGCGGCTCCTGCTCCAGACCGACCGAGGCGGCGAAGGCGTCAGCGCCCTCGCCCATCAGCATGACGTGGGGCGAGCGTTCCATCACGGCCCGGGCGGCGGCGATCGGATGGCGGGTGCGCGTCAGGCCGGCGACCGAGCCCGCGGTCAGGTCCGCCCCGTTCATGATGGCGGAGTCCATCTCGTTGCGGCCGGCGGCGGTGAAGACCGCGCCGCGCCCGGCGTTGAACAGGGGATTGTCCTCCATCGTCTCGATGGCGGCCTGCACCGCGTCGGCGGCCGAACCGCCGGCCTCCAGCACCCCGCCGCCCGCCTCCAGCGCGACCTTCAATGCGGCGCGATAGTCGGCGTCCTGCGACGGGGTCAGGCTGGCCCGTTCGATGACACCGGCCCCCCCGTGGAGGGCGAACGACCAGCGCGGCGTTTGCCCTGAAGCATCCTGGGCGGCGGCGGGCAAGGCCATCAGCGCGGCGAGCGCTGTGGCGACGACGATGGCGAGTTTCATGATCCGGCCCCTCCCCGGGCCTTTATCGGTGATGCAGCCGTTTCCACACGCGGTAGCCGACGATGGGGGCGAAGCCGCCGATCAGGGCGGCGACCAGCACGATCCAGAAACCGCCGCCCAGTCCATACTCGCCGATGCCCGCCCCGACGAGGGCCGCCGCGATCGGGCCTAGCCAGGGCAGCCAGGCCGGGGGTGGCCGAACCGGACCCGGCGCGGCCGGTTCTGGGCCCAATTCAGGCATCGACCTTGATGACGCCGCGCCGGATCTGGTCCAGCTCGATGGAGTCGAACAGGGCCTGGAAATTGCCCTCTCCGAACGCCTGATTACCCTTGCGCTGGATGATCTCGAAGAAGATCGGCCCGAACGTGTCCTGGGTGAAGATCTGCAGCAGCAGGCCGTCCTCGTCCGAACCGTCGATCAGGATGCGGTTCAGACGCATGCGGGCGACGTCGTGGCCGTGGCCCGGCAGGCGTTTGTCGATCAGGTCGAAATAGGTCTCGATCGTATCCTGGAAGGGGATGCCGCGGCGCTTCAGCTCTTCCACCGTCTCGAAGATGTCGTCGGTGGCGAGCGCGATATGCTGGATGCCCTCGCCGTTGTAGCGACGGAGG
>JBBRFV010000112.1:0-7527 GCA_038241335.1 Caulobacterales bacterium
AATAGGCGTATTTCTTGCGCCCGACGGAAAGATCGCGCCGGGTGGAAAGGCTGTCGACTGACGGCATGGAGAGGCTTCCTCTGATCTACGCCGCCCGACAATCCGGTTGCACGAACGCGCGACAAACGACGGGGCGCACAGGTCCCCGCCGCGCGCGGCGAACGCCTGCTGCGGCGAGGCCGGATATAGCGATGGTTCCCGCGCGCGTCCATGAATCCATGCCGCGTGCAGGGGTATTGAGAGCGGTTCGCATCTGGCGGCGTCGGCCGTGATCGCCGTCGACGGCCTGACCCTGTCGCGGGGCGAGCGGGTCCTGTTCCGCGACCTGTCCTTCTCGCTGGCGTCCGGCGAGGCTGTGGCCCTGATCGGGGCCAACGGGGCGGGCAAGACCAGCCTGCTGCGCGCGATCGCCGGCTTCATCCGGGCGGACGTCGGGACCGTCACCTTCTTCGGTGAATACTCCGCGGGGAATTCGAAGACGGAGTCCGGAGACAGGATGGACACAAGAGAGACGACGGCTACGGGCGATCCGGCAGGGCGCCGGGCCAGCTGTTTTCACTGGCTGGGTCATCTCGACGGCTTGAAAGGCGCCCGCCGGGCTCGGGACGAACTGGCTTTCCAGGCCGCATGGCTGGGCGCCGACCCCGACGGGATCGCCGCCGCCGTGGATGTGCTGGCGCTTGAGCCCCTGCTCGACATCGAGGTGCGCCAGCTGTCCGCCGGCCAGCGCCGCCGCCTCGCCTTCGCCCGGATGATCGCGGCCCCGCGTCCGCTGTGGCTGCTCGACGAGCCCTTCGCGCCGCTCGACGCCCGCTGGCGCGCCGCGCTCGGCGTCCTCATGCAGGCCCACCTCGACAAGGGCGGCGCCATCCTCGCCGCCGTGCACGATCCGCTGCCGGTCGCCGCCCGGACCGTCGACATCGGAGCGGGCCGATGAAAGCCCTGCTGATCCTGTGGCGGCGCGATCTGGCCCTGGCCTGGGCGGGCGGCGGAGGCCCGCTGCTGGCCTGCGGCTTCTTCCTGTGCCTGACGGTGCTGGTGCCGCTGGCCGCCGGCGGTGATCCCGCGGGGCTGAAGCCCATCGCCGGCGGGATCGCGTGGCTGGCCCTGGCCCTGTCGTCGATCCTGTCGCTGGAGCGGCTGTTCGAACGCGACCTCGAGGACGGCGCGCTCGACCTGATCGCGCTCGGCCCCGCGCCCCTGGAGCTGGTGGTCCTCGCCAAGGCCAAGGCCCAGTGGCTGGCCGTCGGCGTCCCGCTGGCGATCACGGCGCCCCTCGCCGCCATCACTCTCGGTCTTGATCCGGTGCTGACGCCGCTGGTCGCTCTTTCAGCCCTGATCGGCGCTCTCGGCTTCGCCCTGAGCGGAGCCTTGGGCGCAGCCCTTGCGCTGGGGTCCAGGCGCGGCGGCCTGCTGATCGCGGTCGTCGTCCTGCCGCTGTTCATCCCGCCGGTGGTGTTCGGCGCCGGCGCGCTGGAGCGGGCCGCGACCGATCAGGACCCCCTGCCAGCCCTGGCCCTGCTGGTCGCCTGGGTGCTCTTCACCGCCGTTGTCACCCCGTTCGCGGCGGCGGCGGCGATCCGCAACGCGCAGAGCTGACACGGCGCGCGCTCAAGCAGCGAGCGACCGCATTGCGGGCGATACCACCCTCGCAATCAGGCCTTCTTGACGAACTCGGTCCGCAGCACGAGGCCGCGCACCTTCTCCACATTGGCCTCGATCTCCTCCGCGTCCCCGGTCAGGCGGATGTTCTTGACGAGGGTCCCGCGCTTCAGCGTCACCCCGCCCGAGCCCTTGACCTTGAGGTCCTTGATCAGGGTCACGCTGTCGCCGTCGGCGAGGATATTGCCGTTGGAATCCTTGGTCGCGTCTTCGGTCATGGCGGGCTTTCCGGTTTCAGGCGCGACGCTCTAGCACACCGCCCGCGCGCAAGTAGCGCAACGCGCGATAGCGCACTAAACGCCTCAAGTAGCGCGACGCGCGTTAGGCCACTAAGAACCCCCGATGTTCCTCGCCAACCCCGACCGTTTCGCCCGCTTCACCGGACCGCTGGTCCCGGTGCTGTGGACGCTGGCCGCGCTTCTGCTGGCCGTCGGGACATGGTTCGCCTTCTTGGCGCCCGAGGATTATCAGATGGGCGACGCCGCCCGGATCATGTTCGTGCATGTGCCCGCCGCCTCGGTCGGGCTGATGATCTATGCGGCCCTCGGGGTATCCAGCTTCTTCGCCCTGGTGTTCCGCCATCCGCTCGCCGACGCCGCAGCGCGGGCGGCGGCCCTGCCCGGGGCCGCCTACACCGCCCTGGCTCTGATCACCGGCAGCCTGTGGGGGCGGCCGATGTGGGGCGACTGGTGGGTGTGGGGCGACGCAAGACTGATGTCCGAACTGGTGCTGCTGCTGTTCTACCTCGGCTACATCGCCTTGCGCGCCTCGATCGACGACGAGGCCAAGGCCGCCCGCGCCGCCGCCGTCCTCGGTCTGATCGGCCTGATCAACCTGCCCATCGTCAAATTCTCGGTCGACTGGTGGAACAGCCTGCACCAGCCCGCCTCACTGCTGCGCGCCGGCGGGCCGTCGATGGGGGAGGGGATGCTGGTTGCTCTCCTGACCATGATGGCCGCCTATGGCGTGCTGTTCCTCGCCCTGTGGCTGACCGCCATCCGCACCGAGATCGTGCGCCGCCGGGTGCTGACCATCCGCGCCCGTCGCGCCCAGGAGGCCTGAGCATGCTCGATCTCGACATGGGGAAATACGCCGGCTTCGTCTGGCCCGCCTTCGCCATCAGCGCCGTCGTCCTGGCCGCGCTGGCGGCCCGCGCCGGCCTCGCCGCGCGCCGCTGGAAAGCCGAGCTGAAGCGTCTGGAAGACGGCCGGTCGTGAGGCGACTTCTGCCCTTCGCCCCGCTGGTGGTGCTGGCCGCCCTCTGCGCCCTGTTCGGCGTCTGGGCGTTGAAGCATGACCCGCAATACCGGCCCGACGCCCTCGTCGGCCAGCCGGTCCCCGAGAGCGTCCTGCCGATGCTGACGGGCGCCGAAGCCGGGCCGGGCGTGCTGGACCTGAAGACCGCGGGCGTCGGTCGACCGATGCTGATCAACGTCTTCGCCAGCTGGTGCGCGCCCTGCAAGGCCGAGCACCCGCAGTTGATGGCGCTCAAGGCCCGGGGCGTCGCCGTCGTGGGTGTGGCGTGGAAGGACGATCCCGCCGACACCCGTCGCTATCTCGACGAGAACGGCGATCCCTATTCCATGGTGCTGGTCGATCGCGACGGGCGGGCCGGGGTCGATCTGGGCATCTCCGGCGCGCCCGAGACCTTCGCCGTAGACGCCATGGGCCGGATCGTGGCCAAGGCGTCCGGGCCGCTGATGGACGCCGCCGAGATCGACCGACTGGTCGCCGCCATCCAGGCCCCGCCGCGCCCCTTGCCGACCGCGAAGCGCCGTTAACCCTTTTCCGACGGTTTTCGTTAACCCTCGCGGCATGAACGAGATTCGTCCCACCCTGCCCGATGTCGCCTCCCGCGCCCCGGCGTCCGGCCCGTCGGCGGCGGCCAGGACGGCCCAGGCGGCCTTCTTCCAGGCGGCGCTGGGCGCGGCCGTCCGTCCGGGCATGGCGACCCAGCTGGCGGCCCAGGCGGCCGTGGCTCCGCCCTCGATTCCGATGCGCGCCGAAGCCGCCCCGACAGCGCCCGCCGCCGACCGGCCGATGCGTCCCGGCTCCCTGCTGGATATCCGCGTCTAGGCGGTGGTCAGGCCGGTTCGGCGATCTTCGCCTTCTTGACCTTGACCGCCTTGGCGGGCGGAGCCGGCTTTTCGGCCTTGGCCGGCTTGGCCGGCTTGGCCGGCTTGTCCGCCTTGCGCGCCAGCTTCTCGGCCTTCTTCACGTCCCGCTGGGCCTTCCTGGCCGCCCTCACCGCGGCTTTGGCCTTGGCCGGGGCGGCGTCCGCCTCGCCCGCCAGTTCGGCCAACAGGTCGAGGAAGCCGTCACGCTTGCTCTTGGGCAACAGGGCCATGATCCGCTTGTCCGCCGCCTCGACGCGCGGTCGAGCCGTCTCCAGCGCCGCCTGACCCGCCGCCGACAGCCGCACCGCCTTGGCGCGGGCGTCCAGCGTCGAGCGCTCGCGGTCCAGCAGGCCCTTGGTCGTCATCCGCGACACCAGGTCGGCCAGGGTCGAGCGGTCAATACCGGTGGCCCGAACCAGGTCGGTCTGGGTCAGGCCGGACTTGTGGCTGACCGCCTCCAGCACCGCGAACTGTCGCTGCGTGAGACCGTCGGCCCCGGTCTCCTCGGAATAGATGTCGAGCGCCAGCTGAAGCACGCGGTGCATCAGATGGCTGGGCGAGCCTCCGAGCCCGCCGCCGCGCCTGTTCTTGGATTTCACCATGGAACCGTATCCCCTCGGTCGTCGCCTAGTGCTAGCAGCAGAGCTTTACGGTTTGACGACGGACTATCCGGAAGCGCTATGGCGCCGTGTCCGGTTCCGTCGGGGCCGAGATGTCCGGATCCTGATCGGTCGAGGTCAGGTTGCGCAGGATCAGCGGCGCCTGGGCGAGGCCGAAGATCGACGATGCGATCCACAACACGCCCCGGAACCCGACCCAGACGTCGGCCGGATCGGCGTTCGGATGGTTCAGGCGCGCGGCGGCCATGGCCACCAGCGTCTCGTTGCGCACCAGCTCGTTCACGATCGCCACGGCGAGGAAGTAGAAACCGTACCGGATCGTCAGCAGCCGCCACGCCCGGTCGTTGATCGGGATCACCGTGCCCAGCAGCGCCTTGAGCGGCCGCTTTCCCAGCCAAGTCCCGCCCAGCAGGGCGACCGCCAGCGAAAGGTTCAGGGCCGTCACCTTGATCTTGACCCACAGGTCGTCCTTGGTGATCAGGGTCAGCACGCCGAAGAACAGGGCAAAGCCACCGACGATCAGCGGCATCAGGGCCAGCCTCTTCTCGACGATCAGGCCGACCGCCACGCCGATCGCCGACCCGGCCACCAGCGCCCAGGTCGCGTTGACCAGCGCCGCGTCGCCCGGCAGGCCGCGGATGCGGAAAAAGATGAACACCACCGCGAAGGCCAGCAGGCCGCTGAAGTCGACGGCCTGTCGCAGGCCGCTGTGGCTTTCGCGGGCCGGGGCCTTGGCGTCTGTCATCGTCAGTCTTCCAGTCCCACCAGCGACCTTGAAAAGGCCCGGGCGTCGAAGGGTTGCAGGTCATCGATCCCCTCGCCGACCCCGATCAGCTTGATCGGGGCGTCCGAGGCCTGGGCCACGGGCACCAGCACGCCGCCGCGCGCCGTGCCGTCCAGCTTGGTCATGACCAGGCCGGAGACATAGGCGGTGCGGCCGAAGATCTTCTCCTGCTCCAGCGCATTGCGGCCGACGGTCGCGTCGAGCACCAGCAGGGTCTCGTGCGGGGCGTCCGGATCGATCTTCTTCAGCACCCGGACGATCTTCAGCAGCTCGTCCATCAGGGCCGACTTGTTCTGCAGCCGGCCGGCGGTGTCGATCAGGACCACGTCGTAATCCTCGGCCCGGGCCCGGGTGTAGGCGTCGAAGGCCAGGCCGGCGGGGTCGGCCCCGTCGCGGCGGCTCTCGAACGTCGCGCCCGCACGGTCGGCCCAGATCTTCAGCTGTTCGCGGGCGGCGGCGCGGAAGGTGTCGCAGGCGACGATCATCACCTTCGCCCCCTGACCGGTCAGATCGGCGGCGATCTTGCCCAGGGTCGTGGTCTTGCCCGAGCCGTTGACCCCGACGAACAGGGTCACGAACGGCCTGGGCCCGTCCAGCGGCGTGTAGCGGGCCTCGTGGTGGATCAGCTCGGCGGTCACCGCCTCGGCCAGGGCCTCCTTGACCTCGCGCTCGTCGGTCCCCGCGCCGAAGCGCAGGTCGCGGAAACGGGCCACGATCCGGTCGGTCGCCGCCGGGCCCAGGTCGCTCTCCAGCAGGTGTTCCTCCAGCCCCTCCAGGGCGGCGTCGGACAGCGGCTCCTTGACGAAGGTCGCCACCACCTGTTCGGTCATCTGCTTGGACGAGCGGCTCAGGCCCTCGGTCAGGCGCGAGAACCAGCCCTTTTTCGGCGTATCGTTCATGTCTTGGCTTTAGCGGGCGCGCGGGGGCAGGTCACGGGCAATCATGGCGCCGCGGCCCCTTTGCCTCTAAATGAGCATTGAACCGACAGGACCGAGCCTTGGCCGAGACCCACCCGTTCCATTCCCGCCGCACCCACGGCTTCGTCCGCGTGGCTGCGGCGACTCCCGTGGTGCACACCGCCGACCCGGTCGCCAACGCCGACGAACACATCGCCCTGATCCGGCAGGCGGGCGAGCAGGGCGTCGACCTGATCGTCTTCCCGGAGCTGTCGCTGAGCGGCTACGCCATCGACGACCTGCTGATGCAGGATGCTTTGCTGGAGGAGGTGGACCGGCAGATCGCCCGGATCGTGGTCGCGGCGGACGAGGCTGGGTTGGTCGCGATCGTGGGCGCGCCATGGCGAATGAACGAGGCGCTCTACAACTGCGCGTTTGTGGCCGCCAATGGCGAAATCCTGGGCGTGATCCCCAAGACCTACCTGCCCAATTATCGGGAATATTATGAGAAGCGCTGGTTTGCGTCGGGCGACGAATGTCGGGTCAACGACGTCTATCTCTTCAATCGCTATGTGGGCGTTGGGACCAATCTGGTGTTCAGCGCCTTGAATCGACCCGGGTTCAGCTTCGGTGTCGAGATTTGCGAAGACTTCTGGGCCCCCTTGCCCCCCTCGACCCGGCAGGCGCTCGCCGGCGCCCGCATCCTCTGCAATCTGTCGGCGTCCAACATCGTCATAGGCAAGTCCGGCGAACGGGCGTTGTTGTGCGCCAGCCAGTCCGCGCGCACCCTTTCGGCCTATGTCTTCGCAGCATCCGGCTGGGGCGAGAGCACCACAGACCTGGCTTGGGATGGTCAGGCGACCATTCACGAACTGGGCTCCAAACTGGTCGAGAACGAGCGGTTCGCCCTGAGGTCCGGATTTGTCGCGGCGGATATCGACGTGCAGCGGATCGGTCTGGAGCGTCTCCGTAACGGCACCTTCGCTGATTGCGCCCGGCGGGAAAACGTCGAAGCCGAGGCGTGGATGACCTTCAAGGCCTCCGATGAAGACGGCCCCGCCGACCTCCTCCGCCCCCTCGACCGCTTCCCCTTCGTCCCCGACGACCCCGCCCGTCTCGACCAGGACTGCTACGAGGCCTTCAACATCCAGGTCCAGGGCCTGATGCGGCGGATGACGGCGACGCAGGCCGAACGCATCGTCATCGGCGTCTCAGGCGGGCTGGATTCGACCCAGGCCCTGCTGGTCGCCTGCCGCGCCTTCGACCGGCTCAAACTGCCGCGCACGGGCATCCTCGGCTTCACCCTGCCCGGCTTCGCCACCTCGGACGGAACGAAAGCCAACGCCCACGCCCTGATGAAGGCGCTCGGGGTCAGCGCCGACGAGATCGACATCCGTCCGGCCGCCGAGCGGATGCTCAAGGACATCGGTCATCCGTATGCGGACGGCC
>JBBRFV010000113.1:0-7482 GCA_038241335.1 Caulobacterales bacterium
CCTGGACTGGAACGTCTCCGGCGAGGAAGCCATCCAGCGCTACCGCAAGGGCGAAACCGTCAAGGCCAAGGTGCTGGACGTCGACGTCGAGAAGGAACGCGTCTCGCTGGGCATCAAGCAGCTTGGCGGCGATCCGATGGAAGGCGACACCTTCAAGAAGGGCCAGCAGATCACCGTCACCGTGACGTCGATCGAAACCGGCGGCATCGAGGTCAAATTCGGTGAAGACGACGCGCCGGTCACCGCCTTCGTGCGCAAGTCGGACCTGTCGCGCGACCGCAACGAGCAGCGCCCTGAACGCTTCGCCGTCGGCGACCGCATCGACGCCATCATCAGCGCCGTCGACAAGGCCACGCGCCGCGTCTCGGTGTCGATCAAGGCGCTGGAGATGAAGGACGAGGCCGAGGCCATCGAACAGTTCGGGTCCTCGGACTCGGGCGCCTCGCTGGGCGACATCCTCGGCGCGGCCATGCGTGAGAAGGCCGCTTCGAAGGAATAGGGTCTTTCCGAAGTCCGCAACGAAGCGCCCCGCCTGTCCGCAGGCGGGGCGTTTTCGTTTCCGGGCGGGGGGCGCCGACGGTTTTGACTCGCCGGGCCAGCACCCTGGTCCTGTGTACGGTTGCAGACAGTTTAACCGACAATTCGTCGATCCGAGGCCGTTTGGCCCTTTTTCGCCCGGCAGGCGAGGGCTAGGGTGGGGTTGCATCTGGCGTCGGGATGCACCCGTATGGTCCTTGGATGGACTGCAAAGGGCGGGGGCCTGGTCATGATCAAGTCAGAGCTGATCGAAAAGCTCGCTGCCGAGAACGCCCATCTGACCCACTCCGAGGTCGAGCGGGTGGTCAATATCGTTCTGGGCCGGATGGTCGACTCGCTGAGCGAGGCCGGCAGGGTCGAACTGCGCGGCTTCGGCGCCTTCTCGGTGCGCAGCCGCCCGGCGCGCGCGGGCCGCAATCCCCGAACCGGCGAGACCGTCGAAGTGCCGGCCAAGGCCGTGCCCTTCTTCAAGAGCGGCAAGGAGCTGCGTGAGAGGCTGAACGCGACCGGCGACGCCTGATGGGCATGGCCCGCGAGTTCAGGGACTTCATCGCCCGCGGCAATGTCGTCGACCTGGCGGTGGGGGTGATCATCGGCGCGGCGTTCGGAAAGATCGTCACCAGCCTGGTCGAGCAGGTGGTGATGCCGCCGATCGGCCTGTTGCTGGGCCGGGTTGATTTCGCCAACCTCGAATGGGTGCTGGCGCCCGAAAATCCGGCCACGACGGCCGTCGAGAAGGTCGCCATCCAGTACGGGGCCTTCATCAACACCCTGATCCAGTTTCTGATCGTGGCCTTCGTGATCTTCCTGGTGGTCAAGGCGATCAACGGGATGAAGAAACAGGAAGAGGCCGCGCCCGAGACCCCGCACGCGCCGACGGCGACCGAGACCCTTCTGGCCGAGATCCGCGACGAGCTGAAGGCGCGGCCGCAGGTCTGAACCCAGGGCCGTATCCGCCGCCGCATCGGTCGCGGGCAAATCTGAAATCGCATAAGGCGTCCGCACCTCCGGTAAGGCCCGGGCACAAGGGCGCGCCGCCTCGCTGTTCCAGGGCGGACGGATTCCGCATTTGACTCTCCCTTGTGATGAGAACAAAACCGGAACATTCTTTTTCCCCGGACTTCCATGGCGTCTGCCTTGCCCGTTTCGTCACGTCCCTTTCCCGCCCGGCCCGAGCCACTGGAGGAGGCCTGCGCCGTCGCGCCCGGCGATATGGCGGCGCTGATGCTGTTCGCCCTGTCACGCAAGATCGAGGCGGACGCGCGGCCGGTGCTGATGGCCGCGCCGCGGGCCTGGCTGGGGGAATATGGGCGGCCTTACGGGCCGGGTTTTGGCGGAAGCCCGCTGATCCTGGCGCCGGTCACGACCGTGGCCGAGGCCCTGTGGGTGCTGGAGCAGGCCCTGCGGTCCGGCGCCGTGTCCGTGGCCGTGGGGGCGGTGGACGGGGCCACCCTGACCCAGAGCCGGCGGCTGGAATTCGCGGCGAAACAGGGCGGATCGACCGGCTTGATCGCGCCGCGCGACCTGAACGGGTTGAGCGCGGCCCGGCGCCGCTGGCGCATCTCCACCGAGGCGAGCGCGCCTCATCCCGACGACGCCCGCAGCCCGGGGCGGGCGCGTCTGAGGGTCGAACTCGCGCGCAGCCGGGGCGAACGGCCCGGCGTCTGGATGCTGGAACAGGATGATGAGACGCATCGTCTCCGTCTGGCTGACCGACTGGCCGATCTCGGTCCGCCGTCGTTCGGCCGCGCGGACGGGCGGTCCGGGCTCGCCGCCTGATCCCGTCCTCGACCCCGGGGCGCCGTACGCCCTGATCCACCGCACGGCGCGCGGGGCGACCTTGCACGCCCTGAACCCGGCTGCCCGGGCGGCCGGGTTGCGACGCGGCCAGACCCAGGCCGACGCCCTGGCCATGATCCCGGCGCTGATCTGCCGGCCCGCCGACCTCGACGGCGACGCCCACGCCCTGACCGCGCTGGCGGTCTGGGCCGAGCGTTGGTCGCCGTCGGTCAGCCTGGACCCGGCGGGCGAGGGGCTGGAGGGGTTGTTCCTCGATCTGACCGGCGCCGCCCATCTGTTCGGCGGCGAGGCGGCGGCGCTGGAACAGATGCGGACGCGGCTGGCCGAGGCCGGAATCCCGGCCCGCGTCGCCATGGGCCCCACGCCCGGCGCGGCCTGGGCCCTGGCTCGTTACGGCCTGGTCGGACGCGCGGCCCCCATCGCCACAGAGGACACGGTGCGGGAGGCGCTGGCCGACCTGCCCGTCGAGGCTCTGCGCATCGACGACGCCACCCTGACCCAGGCGCGTCGCTTCGGCCTCAAGCGGATCGGCGATCTGCACGCCATGCCCCGGGCCGGACTGGCGCGGCGGTTCCGCGACGGGGACGGCGTCGGCCTGGTCCGCCGACTGGATCAGACGCTGGGCTTCACCGCCGAGGCGATGACGCCCGTGCGGCCGCCGCCTCGCTACAGGGCATGGCGAACCTGGATGGAGCCGGTCGAGGACATCGAAGGCGTGGAGGCGCGGCTGGCCGAACTGGTCGAGGATCTGGCCGCGCCGCTGGAGAAGGACGGACAGGGCGCGCGGGCCCTGACCCTCACCGGTTTCCGCTCGGATGGGCTTACCACCCGCCTGTCGGTGCGCCTGGGTCGCCCGGGGCGCGAGGCCCGCATCTGGCTGCGCCTGTTCCGCGAGGCGGGGTTGGGGCGGCTGGAGCTCGGCTTCGGTCTCGACGCCCTGATGCTGACGGCGGACGTGGTCGAGCCGATCGCCGCGAGGCAGGGGACGCTGGAGACCGAGGCCGAGGCCAGACAGGCGGAAAGCCTGGCCGCCCTGATCGACCGGCTGTCGGCCCGACTGGGCGAGGGCCGGGTGCTGACTTCCGAACCGGTCGACAGCTGGATTCCCGAGCGGGCGGAACGCCTGCGTCCGGCGTTGGGCCGCAGTCCCATGGCCATCTCCGAACCGATCGGGCGGCGGCCTATCCTGATGCTCGAGGCGCCCGAGCCGGTCGAGGCGATCGCCGAACTGCCCGACGGGGCTCCGGCGCGGTTCACCTGGCGACGGGTGGCGCGGCGCGTGATCCGATCGGACGGGCCCGAACGGCTGTCGCCGGAATGGTGGCGGCCGCGCCCGGACGACCGCCAGGCGCGGACCCGGGACTACTACCGCGTCGAGGACGAGGACGGCCGCCGCTACTGGCTGTTCCGCGAAGGGCTCTACGGCCGCGAGTACGCCGGCGGGACGGAAGAGCGCGCGCCGTCGTGGTGGATGCACGGGGTGCTGCCGTGAACCGGGTCTGGGACGGGCGCTACGCCGAGCTGGGGGCGATGACCAATTTCAGCTTCCTGGAGGGGGCCTCGCATCCGGCCGAGATGATGGCCCAGGCCAAGGCCCTCGGTCTGGCCGCGGTCGGGGTGGCGGACCGCAACACCCTGGCCGGGATGGTCCGCGCGTTGATGGGGGCCGAGGACAACGACATCCCCCTGGTGATCGGTTCGCGTCTGCGCTTCATCGACGGGACCGAACTGATGGTCTTCCCGCGCGACCGGGCCGCCTACGGCCGGCTGTGCCGCCTGCTGTCGCTGGGCAAGAGCGAGGCCGTGCCCCAGCCCGGGGTCGACCCGGACGCGGACCGCATCACCAAGGGCGAGACCCGGCTGACCTTCGAACAGGCGGTCGGGCTGGGCGAGGGCCTGATCGCCCTGGCCCCCGCACCCGAACGGCCCGACGCGGCCTTCGAGGCGCGGCTGGCCGCGTGGCGGACGGCGTGGCCTGACCGGCTCTATCTGGCGGCGGCGCCTCTGTGGCGCGGCGACGACCGGGCGAGGCTGAGCCGCCTGGCGGCGATGGCGCAGCGGACGGGCGCGCCGATGGTCGCCAGCAACGCCGCCCTTTATCATCACCCCGAGCGGCGGATGCTGCAGGATGTGCTGACCTGCGTGCGCGAGGGGACGACCATCGACAAGGCGGGACGCCGGCTGCAGGCCAACGCCGAACGCCATCTGAAACCGCCGGTCCAGATGGCCCGCCTGTTCCGCGGCCACGAGGCGGCGCTGGCGCGGACCATGGAGGTGGTGGAGGCGTGCCGGTTCTCGTTGCGGGAGCTCAGCTATCAGTACCCGGACGAACCGACGCCGGCGGGATGGACGGCGCAGCGGCGGCTGATGCGGTTGACGTTCAAGGGCGCGCGCGAGAAATGGCCGGACGGGGTTCCGGGCAAGGTGCGCGACACGATCGTCAAGGAACTGAAGCTCATCAAACAGCTGAAGTATCCGAACTATTTCCTGACCGTGCACGACATCGTCGCCTGGGCCCGGTCGCGGGAGGACCCGATCCTGTGCCAGGGACGGGGCTCGGCGGCCAACTCCGTGGTCTGTTTCTGCCTCGGCGTCACCAATGTGAACCCGGCCGAGCAGGACGTGCTGATCGAGCGGTTCATGTCGGCGGACCGCGACGAGCCGCCGGACATCGACGTCGATTTCGAGCATGAGCGGCGCGAGCTGGTGATGCAGTACGTCTATCGCCGCTACGGCCGGGACCGGGCGGGGATCGTGGCGACCGTGATCCATTATCGGCCCCGGTCCGCGATCCGCGACGTGGGCAAGGCGCTGGGGCTGACCGAGGACGTGACCGCGCGCATGGCGGACACGGTGTGGGGATCGTGGGGCGACGGGGTGAAGGACGAGCACGTCGACCGCGCCGGCCTGGGGCGGGATGATGTGCGGCTGAAACTGGCGCTGGAGCTGACGGCTGAGCTGATCAAATTTCCGCGCCACCTGAGCCAGCACGTCGGCGGCTATGTGCTGAGCCAGACGCCGCTGGTGGAGATCGTGCCCATCGGCAATGCAGCCATGGCGGATCGGACCTTCATCGAATGGGACAAGGACGATATTGATTTTCTGAGACTTATGAAGGTCGACGTGCTGGCGTTGGGCATGTTGACGGCGCTGAAGCGCGGGTTCGACATGATCGCGGGCAGCTATGGGCGGCGGCTGGCGCTGCACACCGTCCCGCGGGGTGACGCGGCCGTCTACGGCATGCTGTGCAAGGCCGACTCCCTCGGCGTGTTCCAGGTCGAGAGCCGGGCCCAGATGGCGATGCTGCCCCGGCTCCAGCCGCGTGAGTTCTACGACCTGGTGGTGGAGGTGGCGATCGTGCGGCCGGGGCCGATCCAGGGCGGGATGGTGCATCCCTATCTGAAGCGGCGGACGGAGCGGCGGGAGGCCGAGCGACGGGGCCAGCCCCATGTGATCGACTTCCCCCATCCGCATCCGGACCACGGCGACCGGGACGAGCTGCGTCGGGTGCTGCACAAGACCCTGGGCGTGCCCCTGTTCCAGGAACAGGCCATGCGGATCGCCATGGAGGCGGCGAAATACACGTCGGCCGAGGCCAACAGCCTGAGGCGGGCCATGGCCACCTTCCGCCACATGGGCACCATCGGCGAGCACGAGGAGAAATTTGTCGGCCGAATGATCGCCCGGGGCTACGACCCGGACTTCGCCCGCAGCTGTTTCGACCAGATCAAGGGCTTCGGCGAATACGGCTTCCCCGAGAGCCACGCCTGTTCGTTCGCCCATCTGGTCTACCTCTCGGCCTGGATGAAGCACCACTATCCGGAGGTCTTCACCGCCGCCCTGCTGAACAGCCAGCCGATGGGGTTCTACGCCCCGGCCCAGCTGGTGCGGGACGCGCGCGAGCACGGGGTCGAGGCGCGGCATCCGGACGTCAACGCCAGCGGCTGGGACGCCTCTCTGGAGCCGCGCAGCGAGGGCCGGGCGTGCGCGCTGAGGCTGGGTCTGCGGTCCATCGACGGCTTCCGCAAGGACTGGGCCGAGCGGATCGTGACGGTGCGCGCGGCGGGGCCGTTCGCCGACTTGGAGGATCTGCGGCTGCGCGCGGACCTGACGCCGCCGGCGCTGGACCGGCTGGCGGAGGCGGACGCCTATGGCTCGCTCGACCTGACCCGGCGACAGGGACTGTGGGCCGCGCGGGGCGCGCCGCGGGCGTCGTCGGCGCCGCTGTTCGAGGCCATGGGGCTGGTCGAGACCGACGGCCGCCCGCCCGAGGCCCTGCCCGAACTGGCGCCATCGGAGGAGGTGGTCGGCGACTATCAGGCCATCCGGCTGTCGCTGAAGGGCCACCCCGTGGCCTTCCTGCGCGAGCGCCTGGCGCAGGCGGGGGCGACGACAGCGCAGGCCTATGCGGGGCTGGCGAACAATCGCCGTGTCCAGGTGGGCGGGGTGGTGCTGGTGCGTCAGCGGCCCGGAACGGCCAAGGGTGTCTGTTTCATCACCCTGGAGGACGAGACCGGGGTCGCCAATCTGGTCCTGTGGCCCGACGTGTTCGAACGCCTGCGGCCCATCGCCATGGGCGCGCGGATGGTGCTGGCCCGGGGCCGGGTGCAGTCGGCCGAAGGGGTGACGCATCTGGTGGTCGAGGACCTGATCGACTGGACGCCGATGCTGGGCTGTCTGACCGACGAGGCTCCCGGATCGGGGCATGCGCCGTCGGGGCCGAACCGGGGCCGACACCCGCGCGATGTGCGGATTCTGCCTGGATCACGGGACTTCCACTGAGGGAGAGGCTTCGGCGGGACTTCAGGGACAAAACGGGGAGAATTCGAGGACGGATTTGTCCTGGTTTCGCGAGAATTGGAAGACAGGCGCTACAGACCCGGGCGGGCGTTTTTCCAGGTCTCCGGAGACAGGCCGTAGAGAGCGGCGAGGCGGTCGGCGGTCAGGGCTTCGGCGGGCGGCGCGACGGAAACGCCGTCCGGCCCGACCGAGATGATCCGGTTGCAGCGGGCGGAGAAGTCCAGGGCGTGGGTCGAGGCGATGACCACCCGACCCTCGGCCGCCAGCGCGCGGACCGCGGCCTCGACGGCGATGGCGTGGGCGGGGTCAAGCAGGGCCAGCGGCTCGTCCAGCAGACAGACGGCC
>JBBRFV010000114.1:0-7469 GCA_038241335.1 Caulobacterales bacterium
GAGTGGTGGTGCCGCTTAGGTGACTCGAACACCTGACCCCCGCATTACGAATGCGATGCTCTACCAGCTGAGCTAAAGCGGCCCTGCGCATCGGACCGGGGCCCGCGCGAGACGGGCTCTTTATACGGCGGGCGCCGGGTTGCCAAGCACCTCAAGCAGCGCCGCCTCCGTCGGCCGGTCGGCGATCCGCAGATCGGCGCCGGTCCGGGGCCCGAAGGGGCGGCCGGCCGCCACGGAAATGGCCACCACGCGGCGACCGCGAACGGCGTCCATGGCCGCCACGGCGCGGGCGGCGCGGGGCGAGTGGATCAGCACGGCGTCGAAGTCCGGCGCCCCCGGCGCGCCCGTCTCGATCACCTCATAGACCGCCAGCCGCCGCATCTCGCAGCCGCCGGTCTGCAGGGCCGCCAGATCGCCCGCCGGCTCGCGGGCCCCGGGAGCCACAACAGCCCCGGCCGGGCCTTCGTCGGCGAGAAGCCGGGCGAGATCCGCCAGGTCTCCGCCGGCGGATCGCACGACGTCGAACCCCGCCGCCCTGGCCGCCTCGGCGGTGGCGTCGCCGACGGTGAACACCGGCAGGCCGCGCACGCCGGTCAGGGCCGCGAAGGCGACGACGCCGTTGGCGGGGGTGACGGCCAGCGCCGCGACGCCGGCGAGGTCGGGCTCTGTCTGGGGAATGGGCTGGATCGCCAACACCGGCGCCATCACCGGCTCGAACCCCAGGGTCTCCAGTCGCGCGGCTGTGCGGGATGCGCCCGGCTCGGCGCGAGTGACCCAGACGCGCCGGATCGCGGTCAGGGGTCGATCCTCTGGTCGCCGGCCATGGCGTGGATTTCGGCGCCGAGCCGGAGCCCCAGCGCTCGCGCCTGGTCCGTCGCGTCGGCGGCGTGGACGTCGCCGATTTCGCCCGAACGGCGCCAGCGGGCCGAACCATCAGGGGCCAGCATTTCGACGGTTAGCAGCAGATGGTTCTGGCCGATCTCGGCATGGGCGCCGATGGCCGTGCGGCACGAGCCTTCCAGCGCGGTCATGGCCCCGCGCTCGGCGGCGACGGCCAGGGCGGTCATCGGATCGTTCAGGGCCGCGACCCAGGGGGCGTGGATGTCATCTGAGCGGGTCTGCAGCGCCAGCGCGCCCTGTCCCGGCGCGGGCAGGAAACGGTCCAGCGACAGCCGTTCACGGATCACGTCCTGGAACCCCAACCGGTTCAGACCGGAGACAGCCAGCAGGATGGCGTCGAACTCTCCCTCGGCCAGTTTGCGCAACCGGGTGTCGACGTTGCCACGCAGCATCTCGATCGACAGGTCGGGACGCAGGGCCAGCGCCTGGGCCTGTCGTCGCATGGAGGCGGTGCCCAGGCGCGCGCCGGCGGGCAGGTCGTCGAAGGTCGCGAAGGCCTCGCTGATAAAGGCGTCACGCGGATCCTCGCGCGGCGGCACGGCGGCGATGCACAGGCCGGGCGGCTGTTCGGCCGGCACGTCCTTCATCGAGTGGACGGCGACGTCGACACGGCGGTCGGCCAGCGCCTCCTCGATCTCCTTGGTGAAGAGGGCCTTGCCGCCAATCTCGAGCAGGCGGCGGTCCTGCACCCGGTCGCCGGTGGTGACGATCTGGACCAGAGGCACCGCCTCGGCCAGCTCCGCCTCGGCCACGCCCATGGCCAGGCCGATGGCGCGCTGCATCATGCCCGACTGGGTCAGGGCCAGCTTCGAGCGGCGCGTGCCGATGCGGATAGGGAAGGTCATGAGTCGTTGCGCCGGGGGGACGGGGTCGCTACCTCGACCCGATGAACACAGGCGCGGACTATAGCAGCGGGACGGGGCGGGCAACCGACGCCGCCCCGACTGCGTCAACGCGCGCCCTGACCGTGCTCGGCATCGAGACCAGCTGCGACGAGACGGCCGCCTCGGTGGTGCGGCTGACGTCCGCCGGCGCGGCGACCGTGCTGTCATCGGTGGTGCATAGCCAGATCGACGACCATGCGGCCTATGGCGGGGTCGTGCCGGAGATCGCGGCGCGCAGCCATGTCGAGATGATCGACGGCGTGACCCGCCGCGCCATGGCCGAGGCCGGAATCGGCTACGACGGCCTCGACGGAGTCGCCGCGACGGCGGGGCCGGGGCTGGTCGGCGGCGTCATGGTCGGCCTCAGCTTCGGCAAGGCTGTGGCGCTCGCCCGCGACCTCCCGCTGGTGGCGGTGAACCATCTGGAGGGCCATGCGGTCTCGGCGCGCCTGGGAGCGATGATCGATTATCCCTTCCTGCTGCTGCTGGTCTCGGGCGGCCATTGCCAGCTGCTGGAGGTGCGCGGGATCGGCGACATGACCCGGCTCGGCACCACCATCGACGACGCAGCCGGCGAGGCCTTCGACAAAATCGCCAAGGCCCTGGGTCTCGGCTATCCGGGCGGCCCGGCGCTGGAAAGACTGGCGGCCGGCGGCGACGGGGCCCGTTTCGACCTGCCGCGCGCCTTGCTGGGCCGCAAGGACTGCGACTTCTCCTTCTCGGGTCTCAAGACCGCCGCCTCGCGGCTGGCCCAGGCCTGCGAAACGGACCAGCAGAGAGCCGATCTGGCCGACGGCGTCCAGACAGCCATCGCTCGCCAGCTTGGCGAGCGCTCGGATCGGGCGATGAAGGCCTATGCGGAGACGTGCGAGCACCGGATGTTCGTCGTCGCGGGCGGCGTGGCGGCGAACCGGACGGTCCGGGCGACGTTGGAAGCCTTGGCGGCGAAGAACGGCTTTGCATTCCTCGCCCCGCCGATGGCCTACTGCACCGACAACGCGGCGATGATCGCGCTGGCCGGGGCCGAGCGGCTGCGGCGGGGACTGACGTCAGACATCGACGTCGCCGCCCGGCCACGCTGGCCGTTGGACGAAAAGAGCGCGCTCGACGATCCGGTCCACAAGACCGGACGCAAGGGCGCCAAGGCGTAAGGGACGGCGATGGAATTCAGAACCGCGGGAGTCATCGGCGGCGGGGCCTGGGGCACCGCCTTGGCCCAGGTCGCCGGCTGGGCCGGGCTGGACGTGCTGCTACAGGCGCGCGAGCCCGAGGTGGTCGAGAGCATCCGCAAACGTCGCGTCAACGAGGCCTTCCTTCCGGGCATCACCCTGGACGATCATGTCGCCGTGACCGCCGAACTGGCCGACCTCGGGGGCTGCGACGTCATCTTGGCCGTGCCGCCGGCGCAGCACATGCGCTCGACCCTGACCGCCTTCGCCCCGTTCCATCGGGCCGGCGTGCCGATCGTCCTGTGCGCCAAGGGCGTCGAGCGCGGCTCGCTGAAACTGATGACCGAGGTGCTGGCCGAGACCTTGCCCGACGCCCCCCAGGCGGTTCTGTCCGGCCCCAGCTTCGCCGCCGAGGTGGCGCGCGGCCTGCCCAGCGCCGTGACCCTGGCCTGCGTCGATCCCGTCCTCGGCGAGGCCCTGATGCAGACCCTGTCAGCCCCGGCCTTCCGGCCCTATCTGGCCGACGACCTGATCGGGGCCGAGGTCGGCGGGGCGGTCAAGAACGTGCTGGCCATCGCCTGCGGCATGAGCGAGGGCAAGGGCCTGGGCCGCAGCGCCCACGCCGCGCTGATCACCCGCGGCTTCGCCGAAATGACCCGGCTTGGGGTGGCGCTGGGCGGCAAGCCGGCCACCGTCGCCGGCCTGTGCGGTCTCGGCGATCTGGTGCTGACCTGCTCCAGCCCCCAGTCGCGCAATATGAGCCTGGGCCTCGCCCTTGGTCAGGGCCAGACGGTCGAACAGGCCCTGGCCGGCAAGCGGTCGGTGGCCGAGGGCTATGAGAGCGCGCCGGCGGTGCGCGAACTGGCCGGGCGGCTGGGCGTGGACATGCCGATTTCGCTGGCCGTCGCGGCCCTGCTGAACGGCGAGACCACGGTCGATGAGGTTATCGAGGACCTGCTGTCACGCCCGCTCAAGGCCGAGCGGCATTGAGCGAGGCCATTCCGACGGAGCGCAAACGCGTCTGGACCACTCCCCCGGGCGTGACACTGTGCGCTGAGGCCGACATCGCCGACCCCGGCTCGCGCGGCTTCGTGCTGCAGATCGGCGAGGCCTGGTTCCACGGCTTCGTGGTCCACAAGAACGGCGCGGTCGCCGGCTTCGTCGATCGCTGCCCGCATCAGGGCTTTCCGATCGCCCTGGAGCTGGATCGCTATCTGACGCCCGACGGTTCGCTGATCCTGTGCGGCTGGCACGGAGCGGTGTTCGAGCCGCTGAGCGGGAAATGCGTCGGCGGTCCCTGCGCGGGAGCGCGACTGACGCCCTGGCCCGTTCAGACGAGCGGGGGCGTCATCCACACGGCCTAGGCCTTGTCGGTCTTTTCCTTGCCGAAGGCGTCCTTGATCTCGTCCTCGGTGATCCGCTTTGACGGATCGCCCGGCTGATTGAGGTTCTGTTCCTCGGTGCCGTCGCCCATCATGCCGTCCGGCGACGTCTTGGTCTTGTCCTGCTCGCCCATGGTCCTGTCCTTTCCAGAGAGGACTCTGCAAACGCCCGGCCGGGACCGGCCGTTCCGTCAGCGCTTCAGGCGTTTGGCGTTGGCCACTGCGGTGGTGTGGATCGGCTTGAGCGCATCGGCCTGGGCCTTCAGCAGTTCGGTGTTGAGGGTCAGCATCTGACCCGCCGCCCGGCCCCACCAGCCGACCGCGTAATTGTACTGCATCGAGGCCAGCGCCGCCGGGCTGGCCGCCGTGGTCATGGCCGCAGCGGCCTTCGACACCAGACCGGCCTCGGCCATGGCGACCTTGGCCAGCCGTCCGCCCAGATCGCCGAAATTGCGCGTCACCGAGGCGGCCGACGCGGTCAGGGCCTCGACCTTCTCGGAGCTCATCAGGGAGATTTCCTTGAGGTCGGCCTTGCCGGGGTCGACCATTCCGGCGGCCATGATCTCCAGCCGCGCAGCGATGACGTCGCCCGCCGCCTGCAGCATCTCGCCGCCCGCCAGGGCGGTGGTGGCGGCGGAGTTCGAGTTGCGCACCAGCCGACGGCCGTTGCGAAGCGCCTTGTCGAGTTCGGTCATGCGCCAGCCTTGGGCCGCGTCCAGCCGTCCGGCAAGACCTCGGCGGAAAAGTCGGCCACATCCCTCAACAGGGCCGGGATGGCGGCGTCGATGATCGTGCGGCCATGTTCCGGGCTGGCCTGGGCCGGATCGGAGCCGATGCGGCCGTCCGGGAAGCGGGCGCGGTAGTCCAGGGCGTCGCGGATCGGACCCGAAGGCGCAATCCTCGGGCTGTAGTCCGCCGTCTTGATGCGGTCCGGATAGGCGGCCTGGGTCACGGCGATCTCGGACGGGGTGGCGTGCATGCCGTGCCCGGTCGGGAACAGGCGGTTGCACAGGCTGTGGACGCCCGGAAGATCCCACCAGTTGCGCAGCTTCATCACGAACGGCGGCCGCTCCTCGACGAACGACCACCCGGCGTAGATTTCGGCGAAGGTGGCCTCGATGGTGGCGACGTTGCCGCCGTGGCCGTTGAGGAAATAGATCCGCTCGAACCCGTGCCGCCCCAGCGACGACACCCAGTCGGTGATCGCCGCCATGAAGGTGGAGGGCCGCAGACTGATGGTGCCGGCGAAGGCCAGGTGATGCTGGGCCATGCCGATGTTGAAGGTCGGCGCCACGACGAGACTGGCATCCTGGGCCTCGGCGGCGTGGGCGATAATCTCGGGGCACAGCCAGTCGGTGCCGAGCAGGCCGGTCGGCCCGTGCTGTTCGTTGGAGCCGATCGGCACCACGACGGTCCTGGTCGTCTTCAGGCGGGCGTCGATCTCGGGCCAGGACGAGAGATGGATCAGCATGGGGCCTCCGGAGGATTGCGAGCGGCGGTCTAGGCGTTTTGCCGCCGCGGGCCAACCGTCAGCGTGCGAAGGCGCGCAGGAAGCGACGCGCAGCCTCGCGGGCCCGGGCCTCCCGGTCGAAGGGCGGGTGGGCTACGCCCAGGACCCCCCGCAGGTGGCCGTGTCCCAGAACCATGCCCGAGAACATCTCGGCGGCCGCGTCCGGATCGGGCGTCGCGATCAGCCCCTTGCGGTCCAGATCGGCCAGCCAGGTCGAGAGGCGGCGCAGGCCCTCCGCCGGACCGGCGTGATAGATCGCTTCGGCCACATCCGGGGCGCTGGGCGACATCAGCGCCACCCCCCGCATCGAGGCCCTGGCGTTGGTGCCGCACAGCTTCTCCAGCAGGCCGCTGGCCAGCGCCGTCAGCACCGACTCCGGGTCGCCGCCCGCGCGCAGGGGCGCACTGATGGCGTCCGACCGCCGCGCCGCCAGGGCCCGGCCGATGTCCACCTTGGACGGGAACCGATTGTACAGGGTCTGGCGCGACACCCCGGCCCGGCGGGCGATCTGCTCCATGGAGACCAGGGCCCCCTTTTCCGAGAACAGGTCCGAGGCGGCCTCTAGAATGGCCTCGGTCTTGGTCTCGTCGACCTGTCCGGCGACGCGGGACATCAGTGGGCGTCCACGGGCGGACGGGCGGCGGCCGCGCCGGGTTTCACTGGCCGCGACAGCAGGGTGACGAAGGCGGCGAATGCGCAGCCGATGGCCAGCATGGCGAAGGCGTCGCCAAAGGCCAGGGTTGTCGCCTGCAGGTTCAGGAAGCCGTAGATGGCCTTCATCGCCGCCCCGGCGGGGTCGGCCGAGGACGCGAACCGCTCGGTCATCCCGGCCATCATGCCCTGCATGCCCGCATCCGAGATCGGGATGTTTTCGGTCAGTTCGCTCATATGTTTGGCGGTGTTGGTGGTCAGGGAGGTGTTGAGCAGGGCCAGTCCGACCGCTCCGCCGACGTTGCGGCTGAGGTTCACCAGACCCGAGGCGTTCTTCACCATGTGCGGCGGCAGGGTCGACATGGTCACCTGCTGCGAGGCGATCATGGCGATCATCACCCCGACCCCGCGCAAGGCTTGCACCGACGCGAACTGCCAGAAGCCCCACTGGCTGGTCACCGCATGAGCGTCCCACATGCCCCAGGCGCACATGATGAAGCCGCCGAACATCAGGAAGCGGGGATCGACCGCCCGCACCAGCCGCCCGGCGAACGGACCCGTGGCGAACATGGCCAGCCCGGACACCACCATGGTCGTCCCGACCTCGGCCGCTGAATAGTGCCGCACCCGCGACAGGAACAGCGGCAGCAGGAAGGTGCCGCCGAACAGGGCAAGGCCGACGGTGAAGGTCATCACCACCCCGACCATGAAATTGCGGTTCCTGAACGCTCTCAGTTCGACGATGGGGTTGTAGTAGGTCAGCGTCCGCCAGATGAAGGCCGGACCCGCGATGATCGCCAGCACGAACAGCGCCAGGATGTTGGTGTCGGCGAACCAGTCGTTCTTGGACCCTTCCTCCAGCACGAACTGCAGACTCATCAGGAAGGTCGCCATCAGCCCCAGGCCGAACCAGTCGAATCCCTTGGCCAGCGACGGATCGCCCTTGTCGAAATTGGCGTAGCGGCCGACCAGG
>JBBRFV010000115.1:0-7437 GCA_038241335.1 Caulobacterales bacterium
CAGGCGGTCGCGCACAGCCTCGACCAGCTTGCGATCCAGCGCCAGTCTCGGCGCATCCTCGGGCGGTTCCTCCAGCATCAGAACAGCTTCGGCGCCGGAGCCAGGGCGAACGGCCCCAGCCAGGTGCGGCCGTCGCGAAACACTACGGTCAGGGCTACGTCGCCTTGCCCGCCGGTCGCTGCGGTCGCCGCCGCCGCGCCGACGGCCCCGACCCGGTCGACGGCGCCCGATCCCGACCGCGCCAGTCCGGCGATGGCCGGCAGCGGCTTGTCCGCCTTCAGCGCCAGTCGGCCCCGAAGCCGTCCGTCCGGCCCCGCCGACAGTTGCTCGCTGGACAGGATGGCGCCGCTGTCGCCCGCCGTCAGTTCGCCGTGGATGGCGACGAACCGCCCGCCGGCCCGCGTCCAGTTGGCGAACAGCCCGGCCGCATCGGGCCCCTGCAGCCGGCTCGCGCCCTGGACCGTGGCCTCGATGTCCGCGCTCAGCATGCCGCTCCGGGTCATCCCTTCGACCGGACCGCCGCTGCGGCCGCGGGCGTCGGTGAGGACGAATTTGACGTCTATCTCGTCGGTCTCGGCTCGACCGTGGGTCAGGTGTGGCCGGGCGTAGAACTGGATTCGTCGGGCCGAGGCGATCGGGAAGGGTTCGGCCCCGGGATGGGCGGTGAAGGTCGGCTGGAACAGCTCGGCCCGCAGGTCAGGGAACCGGTCCATCAGGTGGCTGACGCTGAACCGCAGGGCCTCGCCGCCGATGCCCACCTTGCCCTTGCCGGGCCGCGCCAGGGTCAGGCCGTCCGGCGCCAGCACCACCCATTGGTCGGGATCCCAGGCGTTGGCCTCCGCCACCAAGGTCGGCGCGGCCAGGCCCAGGCCGGACGGCGCGACCACCTCGATGTGCGGTATCTCTACCCGGGCCCGGAACGGCCAGCCCGTCGTCGTCATCGAGGCGTAGCGCACCTGCCAGCCCTGCTGCCGCAGAGCCTCGGCCTGGGCAGCGAGGCGCACCTCGATCTGATGCGTCAGCACGAACCACCAGGCGGTCGAGGCGGCCAGCACAAGGCCGACCACCAGAAAGGGAATAGCCAGTCCCCGGCGGGGGTAGCGCGGCGATGCGGAAGGGGTCTCGGTCATTCAGGCTCCATACGCGGTAACGACATTCCGCGCTCAACTAGCGCGAAGCGCGGTAGCGCCACTAGGAGAGAAACGCGCCAACCTGCTCGACGGCCTCGGCCAGGCCCATCCTTTGGACCTCCGTGCCGGGCGGCAGGCTGGCGAACAGCCGGGTCGGGGCGGCGGCGTCCAGCATCACGAACACCCCCTTGTCGTCCGCCCGGCGGATCAGCCGGCCGAACGCTTGCGCCATTCGGGCCCGGGCCAGGGCGTCGTCGAAATTGCGCCCGCCTGCGCCCTCGCCGCCGAAGCGAAGCCGCCGCGCCTTGTGGAGCAGATCCGGCCGCGGCCAGGGCACCCGGTCGAAGGCGAGTATGCGCAAGGATCGCCCAGGCACATCGACCCCGTCCCGCACGGCGTCGGTGCCCAGAAGGCAGCTGTCCTGCTCGGCCCGGAACACATCGACCAGCGCCCCCACCTCGAGAGGATCGACGTGCTGGGCGTAAAGCGGCAGGCCGGCCCTGGCCAGATCGGGCCCCAGCCGCTCATAGACCGCCTTCAGCCGCCGGATGGCCGTGAACAGGCCGAGGCCGCCGCCGCCGGCCGCGAGGAACAGCTCACGCATCGCCGCCGCCGTCTGGCGCGTGTCGTCCTTGATCAGGTCATTGACGACGATGACCCGGCTGTTCGCTGCATAGTCGAACGGGCTCTCGACCTTCAGCGTCCGGGCGGGCTCGATCAGTCGGGCCGAGCCCGTGCGCAGCCGCGCCATGTCGAATGGATCGCCGCCCTCGGCGATCATCGGATCCGACAGGGTCGCCGAGGTGATCAGCACCCCATGCGCGGGCATGACCACCGCCGCTTCCAGGGGCACGGTCGGATCGATCCAGTGGCGGCGCAGGGCCACGTCGGTGATCCGGCCGAAAGCGGCCTCGGCCGACAGCCAGTCGAGGAAGTCGGGATCGGGCTCGTCGCTCTCCGCGTCCAGCGCCGCCAGCATAGAGCGCCATCCCGGCAGGGTCATGCGGGCCCGCCGGTCCAGACCGCGCAGCGCCCCCTCGATCCGCGCTCGCGACGCCCCGTCCAGCTCGGACGCCTCCTCGTCGAGAATGTCCTCCAGGTGGCGCGACAGGGCCAGCAGGGGCGCCTCGACGGCCGCCAGCGCCTGGGCCGCCTCGCGCGCCGTCTCGGCCACCTTGTCGATCACCGGCCGCAGCGAACACTCCATGCCGAACTCGGCCCCGCCGGGCGTCGCCCCATCGCTGGTCCGCGCCCGCAGCTGTTCCAGCGCCGCCACCAGGAAGCGTTCGATCGGCCCGACCGGATTGACCTCGCCCGAGGCCGGGGCGATCCGCCCTGACACCCCTTCGCCCGGCAGCTGGGCCGCGGCGCGGATCGCGTCGTTCAGCGCCGTCGTCGCCGCCGGACTGTCGGCGCACAGGTCGCCCAGTCTCTGTTCGAGTCCGCGCCCTCGGCGTCCCCGACCTTCCGGGCCGCGCAGCCAGCGCCGCAGCTCGGCCGCCTCCTGCCCGGACAGGCAGGCGGAAAAGGCGCTGTCGGCGGCGTCGAACAGATGGTGGCCCTCGTCGAAGACGATCCGCTTCAGCGCCGCCGTTTCGCCGTCCTGTTTGAGCCCCCGGGCCGAGCGCGCGCCGTCGAAGGCGGCCTGGGTCATGACCAGCGCATGATTGGCCACCACCAGATCGGCCCGGCGGCTGGCGCGGATGGTCTTCTCGACGAAACAGGTCCGGTAGTGGGGGCAGGCCGCGTGGACGCACTCGCCGCGCCGGTCGACCAGATTGGCGGCGCTGGCCTGCTGGCTCGCCCCGACCGCGAACAGCCCCGGCAGCCAGCCCGGATAGTCGCCGCCGGTCATGTCGCCGTCGCGGCTGTGCAGGGCCCAGCGGCTGGCCAGCGCCATGCCGATCAGGTCGCCGTTCCCCAGTTGCGCCGCCTGCACCATGTCCTGCAGGTTCAGCAGGCAGAGGTAGTTCTCGCGCCCTTTGCGGACCACCGCCTTGCGCTTGCGCTCGGCCGGGTCGGGCCACAGGGCGGCGCTCTCCCGGTCGATCTGTCGTTGCAGGGCGCGCGTGTAGGTCGACACCCAGGCCGCCCCCTGATTGCGCTCGGCCCACAGCGAGGCGGGCGCCAGATAGCCCAAGGTCTTGCCGGTCCCGGTCCCCGCCTCGGCCAGAAGCACGCGCGGCCGGCCTTCCTCGTCACGGGGAGAGAAGGCGAAGGCCGCCTCGGCGGCGTAGTCGGACTGCGTCGGCCGGGTCTCGTCCAGCCCCGAGGCCTGCAACAGCTTGTCCAGCCGGATGCGCGCGCTCTCACTGTCGACCGGGGCCGAGCCCGCCTCACCGCGCGGGGCCTCGTCCTCCCACTCGGCCAGCCGCGACCAGACGTCGAGGCCCGAACCGCGCTGATGACGGTCGCGCACCGGCTGATGCTGCAGGGCGCCCGCCACCCGCCAGGCCCAGCTCCAGCCGGCGCGGCCGAGGGTCTCGTTCAGGGTGAAGGCGTCCTCGCGGTTGGGATAGGCCGGGTCGGCCAACTCCTTCAGCAGCGCCAGGGCTGCGTCGCGAAGGGCCTGGGCCTGGGCCTCGGCCCCCTTGGGCTCGCTCATCCCGGTCGCCAGAGCCAGCCCGGTCGGCGACGGCGCGCAGAACCGCGCCGGGCGCACGAAGGCGAACAGCTCCAGCACGTCCAGCAGATCCTTGTCCCTCGGCGGCGGCGCGATCCCCAGTCGCCGCGCCGTCAGGCTGGCGTGGGCCACCATCACCGGCGCGGCGGTGAAGGCCCCCTCCGCCGCCCCGCGCCCGATCTTCCTCGGCCCCGCCTCGTCGCAGATCGCCCCCGCGCCCGGCGGAATGGCCAGGGCCGGCGGCAGCACGAGCCAGGGCTCGCCGCCGCTCAGGGCGGCTGATGCAGAGGTGAGGGAGTCGGTGGACACGGCCGATAGATAGCGGTTCCCGTTTCGAAACGGAACGGGAACATGCGCGGTTTCCGCGCGGTCAGCCTTCCGTCGCCCCCGCCCGGATGTTGGGCCGCAGGGCCGGCTCCAGCAGTTTCCAGGCGACAGGGTCGCGTCGTGGGCCGTGCGCAGGACGAGGAAGTCGGGTTCGGAGACCCCGCCGCCGACATGGATGTTGCCGTCCTGCTCGGCGCCGACGGTGGTCTCCCAGGCGAAGGTGTGGCGGCCGCCCTCAAGCAGATAGTCGTGGCCGACAAGGACCCGGGTCTCCGGCGGCAGGGCGAGGATGCGCTGGATCGAGCGATACAGGGTGGCGGCGTCTCCGCCGGGGAAGTCCTTCCGGGCCGAACCGGCGGCCGGCGGGCGATCAAAGGCGTCGCATGAGGCGTGAAACGGAACGGGAACATGCTATAGGCGATCCGTGACGCCGCCGCCCGCTCCCGCAACGCTTTCGCCGCTTTTCGCCGACTGGTTCGCCAGCCGCGGCTGGGCGCCGCGACGGCATCAGCTCGAGATGATCGCCGCCGCCGGGGCAGGATCGCACGCCCTTTTGGTCGCGCCGACGGGGGGCGGCAAGACCCTGGCGGGCTTCCTGCCGTCGCTGGTCGAACTGGCGGAGCGCGGACCGAAGCCGGCGACCGGGCCGGGCTCGGGCGTCCACACCCTCTATCTGTCGCCGCTCAAGGCCCTGACCACCGACGTCGAGCGCAACCTGATGACGCCGATCCGCGACATTGGGCTCAACATCCATGTCGAGAGCCGCACGGGCGACACCAAACAGTCCAAGCGCCAGCGTCAGAAGGATTTCCCGCCAGACATCCTCCTGACCACGCCCGAACAGCTGGCCCTGTTCTGCGCCTGGGACGGCGCGCGGTCGTATTTCGCTGACCTGAAGTGCGTCGTGCTGGACGAGGTCCACGCCATCTGGAGCGGCAAGCGCGGCGACCTGCTGTCGCTGGGGCTGGCCCGGCTGCAGCAATTCGCCCCGGCCATGCGGCGGGTGGCCCTGAGCGCGACCGTCGACGATCCGGAGATGATCGCGGAATGGCTGGCCCCGCACGGTGGCGGCGAAGCCCCGGTCACCATCGTCCGCGGCGATCCCGGTGCGCCGCCCGTCGTGGATGTGCTGGTCTCACAGGGTCAGGTGCCGTGGGCCGGCCATACCGGCCAGCACGCCATCCCCGAGGTCTATGACGCTATCCGCAGCGCCGGCATGTCGCTGATCTTCGTCAACACCCGGTGGCAGTCCGAGTTCGTCTTCCAGCAGCTCTGGGCGATAAATGATGAAAGTCTTCCGATCGGCCTGCACCACGGCTCGCTGGCCGCCGAACAGCGGCGCAAGGTCGAGGCGGCGATGGCGCGGGGCGACCTGCGCGCCGTGGTCTGCACCTCGACGCTGGACCTCGGCATCGACTGGGGCGACGTCGATCTGGTGATTCAGCTGGCCGCGCCCAAGGGGGCGTCCCGACTGGTCCAGCGCATCGGCCGCGCCAACCACCGGCTCGACGAGCCCAGCCGCGCCCTGATGGTCCCGGCCAGCCGCTTCGAGATGCTGGAGTGCCAGGCCGCCCGGGAGGCCGTGGCCGAGAATTCGTTCGACTGGGAGCCCCACCACACCGGCACCCTCGACACCCTGGCCCAGCACGTCATGGGTTGCGCCTGTTCCGAGCCGTTCGACATGGCCGGGCTGCACGCCGAAGTGACCGGCTCAGGCCCCTATCGCGGCCTGACCTATGAGGCGTTTGAGGAGGTGGTCGATCTGGTCGCCACCGGCGGTTACGCGCTGCGCACCTACGAGCGGTTCGCCCGCATCGTGCGCGACCGGAAAGGCCGCTGGACCGTGCGCAACCAGCAGGTCGCCCAGCGCCACCGCATGAACGTCGGCGCCATCGTCGCCGCCGCCACCCTGAACGTCCGCATCGCCTCACGGCGGGGCAAGCAACTGATCGGCGGCCGTAAGCTGGGCGAGGCCGAAGAGACCTATTTCGAGCCCATGACGCCCGGCGACACCTTCGTCTTCGCCGGCCAGGTCTGGGCCTTCCAGGGCATAGCGGGCATGGACGCCCTGGTCTCGGCGGCCAACGACAAGGACCCGAAGATCCCGTCCTGGGGCGGTTCGAAATTCCCCATGTCGACCTCGCTGGCCGACCGTGTCCGGGCCCTGATCCAGGACCGCGACCACTGGCGGGTCCTGCCCCCCGACGTGCAGGAATGGCTGGAGCTGCAGGCGGCGCTCTCGGTCATTCCCGACGCGGAGACCATGCTGGTCGAGACTTTCGCCCGCGGCAGCCGCCATTTCATGGTCGTCTATCCGTTCGCCGGATCGCTGGCCCACAACACCCTGGCCATGCTGCTCACCCGGCGGCTCGACCGGCTGGGCGTCGGGCCGCTCGGGTTCGTCTGCACCGACTATTCCATCGCCGTCTGGTCGATCCAGCCGATGGACCGGCTCGACCTCGACGCCTTGTTCGAGCCCGACATGCTGGGCGACGATCTGGAAAGCTGGCTGGAGGAGAGCTTCATCATGAAGCGCACCTTCCGCAATTGCGCCCTCATCTCCGGCTTGATCGAGCGACGCCAGCCGGGGGCCGAGAAGTCCGGCCGGCAGGTGACCTTCTCGACCGACCTGATCTACGACGTGCTCCGCCGCCACCAGCCCGACCACCTGCTGCTCCGCACCGCCCGCGCCGACGCCGCCGCGGGCATGCTGGACGTCGCCCGCCTCGGCGACCTGCTGGCCCGCATCCGGGGCCATATCCGCCACGCGCCGCTGGAAGGGCCGTCGCCGTTTTCAGTGCCGGTGCTGGTCCAGATCGGGCGCGAGCGGGTCGGCGGCGGACAGGCGGCCGAGATGATCCTCGACGCCAGCGCCTGTGGCTTCGGGGAGGCCGAACTGGTCGCCGAGGTCATGGCCGACGCCCCGCCCGCATTGGCCGGAGCGGCCGGATGAACGCCGCCCTCAAACAGACCCTGTCGCCTGCCCGTCACCCCTGCGGCGGTCTGCGCGTCCTGATCGAGGGCGAGCCCTGCGTGCTGCGGTCGTCCGGGGCTCTGTGGGTGCTGAACCACCGCACCCTGATCGCCGCCGACCTGCATCTGGAAAAGGGCTCGGCCTTCGCCGCGCGCGGCCAGATGCTGCCGCCCTACGACAGCCGGGCCACCCTCGACCGGCTGCAGGCCGAGATCGACGCCCTGTCGCCGGCGACCGTGGTCCTGCTGGGCGACAGCTTCCATGACTCGAAGTCGGTGGGACGGATGGCGGCGGAGGACCGGGTGCGGCTGGACCGGCTGGCGACGGGCCGCGACTGGATCTGGCTGGAGGGCAACCACGACATCGCCGCCCTCGCCGGCGCC
>JBBRFV010000116.1:0-7407 GCA_038241335.1 Caulobacterales bacterium
ATCGTGATCCGTCCGCTGGGGGTCGAGATCGATACCTTCCGGCCCGACCGCCGTGACCGCGATTGGCTGATGAAGAAGCTGGGCCTGCCGGCCTCGGCGCGCCTCCTGTGTTTCGCCGGGCGTCCGGCCCGGGAAAAGAACATCGATGTCCTGATCGAGGCCGTCCAGAAGCTGGGCGACCCATACTACCTCGTCCTCGTCGGAGCCGGCCAGGGGATGCCGGCCGAGGACCGGGTCATATCCTTGCCCTATGAGGCCAATCCCAAGTCCGTGGCGAAGATCATCGCGTCCTGCGACGCCTTCGTGCACGCCAATGACAAGGAGCCCTTCGGCCTGATCGTGCTGGAGGCTATGGCCTGCGGGCGGCCTGTCGTCGGGGTCAACGCGGGCGGGGTCAAGGAGACGGTCGACAACACAGTCGGCCAGCTGGCGAAGAGCGCCGATCCGGTCCAGTACGCCGCCGCCATCGCCGCCCTGTTCGAACGCGACATCGAGGCCCTCGGCGCCGCCGCCCGCCTCCGGACCGTCGAGCGCTTCTCCTGGAACCGCGTCTTCGAAGACCTCAGCTCGGTCTATGCCGACGTCAGCGGCGAGCCGGCCTTTGCCCAGCCGGGCGAGCATCCCGTCCACTGAGTCTCTCGACAGGGTGGGGCGGGGCGGTCAGTCTCCGGGCAAACGGGGATTGACCATGAAACGCCTGCTGCTCGCCGCCGCCCTTTCGCTGCTGACCGCCGGCTCGGCCATGGCCCAGACGGTCATCCTGGTGCGCCACGCCGAAAAGGCCGACCAGAGCGCCGATACGGTCTTGTCGGACGCGGGCGAGGCGCGGGCCGCCGCCCTGGCGACTGCACTCGCCGACGCGCCGCTCACCAATATCTTCGTCAGCCCGCTCAAGCGGACCGCCCTGACCGCGACCCCCGCGGCCATGGCGCATTCCCTATCGCCCGAGGTCATCGCCCTGGACGGCGGAGCCCAAGGCAATGCGGCCCGCGTGGCCGAGCGGGTTCACGCCCTGCCCGCCGACGCCGTTGTTCTGATCGTCGGCCACAGCAACACCATTCCGGTCATCGCCCGCGCGCTCGGCTATTCGGCGTCGACGGACATGCCCGAGTGCGAGTTCGACCGGCTGACGATCCTGGAGCTGGCTGGCGATCACGCCACGGCGGTGGTCGGCCGCTACGGAACGCCGACGACCTGCTGACGCGTCCGCATTATTTACCCGGGTAATATTGACGTCGACATTTTGTCCGGGTAAATCCTCCGGCAGACGCATCCGGCGTCGCCTCCAGATGCGAGCGCCTTGCGATGCAACATGATCTGACCCAGGGGTCCATCACCCGCAAGTTGCTGGGCATGGCCGCCTTCATCGGGATCGGCCTGGTGTTCCAGACCCTGTATTTCCTGATCGACCTGTATTTCGTCGCGGGGATCGGGCCGTCGGCGATCGCGGGCGTGGGCCTGGCCGGCAACGCTTTCTTCCTCGTCATGGCCGCGGCGCAGATGGTCGGCGTCGGCGCGCTGTCGCTGAGCGCGCGCGCCATCGGCGGCAAGCGGATCGATGAAGCCGACGCCGTCTTCCGGCAATCGATGATCCTGTCCCTGGGCCTGTCGCTGCTGACGCTTGTCGCCGGCTACAGCCTGGCGGGCGGCGGCCTGAGACTGCTGTCGGCGGACTCGGCGACTGCGGGGCAGGGGCTGCACTACCTCCAGGGCTTCCTGCCGGCTTTGGCCCTGATGTTCCCGAACAACGCCATGGCCTCGGCCCTGCGCGCCGCAGGGGTGGTGCGGCCGACCATGCTGGTCCAGAGCGGAACGGTGGTGCTGAACGCGATCCTGGCGCCGGTGCTGATCGCCGGCTGGGGCACGGGCCTGCCGCTGGGCGTCTTCGGCGCGGGTCTGGCCAGTTCGATCGCGGCTCTGGCCGGACTGCTCGGCATCCTGTGGGTGTTCGGCCGCTCCCAGACGCTGATCGCCCATCCCTTGCGCCTGCCGCGACCCGACTTCGGCATCTGGCGCCGGATCATCGGCATCGGCCTGCCGTCGGCGGCGGAGTTCCTGCTGATGTTCATCACCTCGTCGGTGGTCTACGGCGTCATCCGTCACTTCGGCAGCGCCGCCCAGGCCGGCTACGGCGTCGGTTCGCGGGTCATGCAGGCCGTCTTCCTGCCAGCCATGGCGGTGGCCTTCGCCGTCGCGCCCGTGGCGGGCCAGAATTTCGGCGCCGGCCAGGCCGACAGGGTGCGTCGCACCGTGCGTGACGCCGCCGTCATCAGCTCGGCCCTGATGCTGTGCCTGACCCTGCTGTGCCAGTTGAGGCCGCAGGTGTTGATCGGCGTCTTCGCCCATGACCCCGACGTCATCGCCGTGGGGACCGGCTTCCTGCGGATCATTTCGCTGAACTTCCTCGCCACCGGCCTGATCTTCACGGCGTCGGGAGCCTTCCAGGCGCTTGGCGACACCCGTCCCGCCTTGATCGGCAGTGTCTCGCGGCTGCTTACCTTCGCTGTGCCGGCGCTGTGGCTGTCGACCCAGCCCTGGGCCCGGATCGAATACGTCTGGTGGCTCTCGGCCACGTCCGTGCTGATCCACGCGATGATCGCGCTGGTGCTGGTGCGGATGCAGTTGAAGTCCAAGCTGGCGCCGCTGCTGCTCGCCGGGGCCGTGACCTAGACGTCGAGGTCGGCCACGGCGAACTGGGCGTTGTCCTGGATGAACTGGAACCGGGCCTCGGGCTTGCGGCCCATCAGCCGTTCGACCAGGTCCTCGATCTCCTCTTCCGAGGCGGGCACCGTGACCCGCGCCAGGGTGCGTTTTTTGGGGTCCATGGTGGTCTCTTTCAGCTGTGAGGCCATCATCTCGCCCAGACCCTTGAACCGGCCGATCTCGACCTTCTTGCCCTTGAAGGTCGTCGCCAGCAGCTCGTCGCGGTGGGCGTCGTCGCGGGCGTAGTCGCTCAACGGACCCGCGCTGATCCGGTAGAGCGGGGGCAGGGCCATGAACAGCCGGCCCTGCCGGATGGTCTCGGGCATGGCGCGATAGAAGAAGGTGATCAGCAGGGCCGCGATGTGGGCGCCGTCGACGTCGGCGTCGGTCATGATGACGATCCGCTCGTAGCGCAGGTCCTCGATGTTGAACCGCGCGCCCGGCTGCACGCCCAGCGCCAGCGCCAGATCAGAGAGTTCGATGTTGGCGCGCAGCTTGTCCGCCGTGGCCGACGCCACATTGAGGATCTTGCCGCGCAAGGGCAGGATGGCCTGGGTGGTGCGGTCGCGGGCCTGTTTGGCCGAGCCGCCGGCCGAGTCGCCCTCGACGATGAACAGCTCGGTCCCCTCGGCCGACTGGCGGCTGCAGTCCGACAGCTTGCCCGGCAGTCGCAGCTTGCGGGTGGCCTGGGCGCGCTGGACCTCCTTGTCCTTGCGCCGCTTCAGCCGGTCTTCGGCCCGCTCGATGACGAAGCCCAGCAGACTATTTGCTTGTTTTGGGCTCTCGGTCAGCCAGTGGTCCAGCGGGTCGCGGATCAGCTGTTCAACCAGCCGCTGGGCGTCCGGCGACGATAGCCGGTCCTTGGTCTGACCCTGGAACTCGGGATTGCGGATGAAGACCGAGATCATGGCCCCGGCGTTGGCGGTCACGTCCTCGGCCGTGATCAGGGCGGCCCGCTTCTCGTTGGTCAGTTCACCGTAGGTCTTCAGTCCCTTGACCAAAGCAGCGCGGAAGCCCGCCTCGTGCGTGCCGCCGTCGGGGGTCGAGACCGTGTTGCAATAGGAGGAGACGAAGCCGTCGGCCTCGCCGAAGCCGATCGGCGACCAGGTCACGGCCCATTCGACCGCGCCGGCTTCGCCCTTGCGCTCGACACGACCGGAGAAGGCGGGGGTCACGGTCTCCAGATCACCGATCCGCTCGGCCAGGGCGTCGGCCAGGCCGTTGGGGAAGTGGAACACCGCCTCGGTCGGCGTGTGGTCGGTGATCCGCTCGGCCGCGCAGGTCCAGCGGATCTCGACGCCGCGGAACAGATAGGCCTTGGAGCGGGCCATGCGGAACACGCGGGCGGGCTTGAAGGCCGCACCGACGCCGAAAATCTCTTCGTCGGGCCGGAAGCGGATCAGGGTGCCCTTCTTCTTCGACGGCGCGCCCTGGCTGATCGAACCGAGCGGCAGGCCACGGCTGAACGACTGTGTCCATTCATGTCCGTCGCGCCAGACGGTGACGACCAGCCGTTCGCTCAGCGCATTGACGACGCTGACGCCGACGCCGTGCAAACCACCAGACGTTTCATAGGCTTTGCCGGAAAATTTACCGCCAGAGTGCAGCACAGTCATGACGACTTCCAGCGCCGACTTGCCCGGATGTTTGGGGTGCGGGTCGACCGGAATGCCGCGACCGTCATCCTTGACCGCAAGCCAGCCGTCGGCATCGAGATCGACCGTGATCAGCTTCGCATGACGCGCCACGGCCTCGTCCATGGCGTTGTCGAGCACTTCGGCGAACAGGTGGTGCAGGGCCCGTTCGTCGGTGCCGCCGATATACATGCCGGGGCGTTTGCGGACAGGCTCCAGCCCCTCCAGCACCTCGATCGACGAGGCGGAATAGCTGCCAGCTACGGGCGGTTGCGCGTGGGGCTCGGCCCGCGACGCGGGCTCGGCCTTCGGTGCGGGGGCCTGCGGGGTCAGGGCCGGCTCGGGCGCGGGATCGGACGCAACGAGAGGCTCGGCCGGACGCGGCAGCGTCGGCTCGTCATCGAACAGCGAAAGGAGGTCGGCGGATTGGCCCATCAGCATACTGTGCGGCGATTCGGGGACCGGTCTGGTAGGCCCGACGGGGCTTTGGGGCAAGCGCCGCCGCCTGCGCTGTGGACGACGGCAGGATCGCCCGGGTCATCACTGCGAGGAACAGCACCCACGGCAGGCTCTGGTGGGTGAGCAGGATGCTCTCCGAGAAGCTCAGGGCGATGAAGCCGGCGAGAAAGCCCAGCGCCCACCAGCCCTCGCGCAGTCCCGCACCGGCTGAACGGACGACGGTGATCGCGGTGGTCGAGACGATCATGATCCCGGTCAGGATCGCCCCGGGCCAGCCCAGCTGGATCAGCAGGTCGATCCAGCCGTTGTGCGCCGACGGCACGATCCAGCCGGTCTCTTTGCGGACCCAGTCGGCGGGCACGGAATCCTTGCCCCAGAAGGCGCTGTAGCCGAAGCCGGTCCATGGCCGCTCGGCCACTCGGCGCATCAGGCTGTCCCAGATCTCGGTTCGCCCGGTCAGCGACGGGTCCTTGCCCAAGGCCTCGAGGATGGCGACCGAATGGGTCTCCCATATCCAGATCGACAATCCTGTCACCACCGCCGCCGTCCAGATCGCCACGACCGAGAAGGCGGGCCCGCCCTTGTTCAGGGTCCAGAAGCCGCCGACGAACGACAGTCCCAAGGCCAGGCAGAGCAGGGCGGTCTTGGACTGGGTCGCCAGCACCAGCATGACCGTCAGCGCCAGGGTCACGACCGGCATCCATTTGCGCGGATCGGGCGAGGCCAGGCAGGCGGCGGCCGCCGTGGCCCCGATCACCATCACCGCACCCATCTGGTTCTTCTCGTACCACAGGCCCCGCCACAGGCCGGCGTTGTCCAGCTGGTGCACGCCGATGGCGGGGAAGGCGAACACCATCACCAGACTGCCGACGGCCATGATGAAACAGGCCTGCATCAGCAGGCGCGGCAGATGCGGACCTCGAAACACGGCGCCCAGGTAGAGGGCGAACACGCCGCTGAGCGCCAGGGCGATCACCCGCCGCTGGGTCACCTCCGGGTCGATCGACCAGAATTTCGAGACGAAGGTCAGGATCAACAGAACAAGCAGGGCCAGCATCGCCGGCCAGGCGCGCCACATGCAGTCCCGCCGGTACAGCACCAGCCCGATGGTCGCGGCATAGACCGGAAGCCACATCAGCCGCAGCACCGGCGTCTCCAGCTGGGTGGGGGCGAACACCGGCCCGACCAACGCCCCGGTCAGCAGGGCGATGATGACGATGGACGTCGCCCGCTCCCATCCCGTGGGAACGACCTCGATCTGCTCCGCTGGACGGGACTCGCGCACGCGGGCAGGGTCGGGCCTCAGCCTTAACGAACCGTTGGGAGAACCCATGGCCCGCGACCTGCTGCGCAAGCGCGACGGCGCGCATTCCCAGGTCGGCTTCGTCGAACTGTTCTTCGACCTCGTCTTCGTTTTCGCGGTCACCCAGATATCCCGCACCCTGATGTCCAACCTGTCGCTGGCGGGCGGGCTTGAGGCCGCGATCCTGCTGGGGGCGGTGTGGTGGGCCTGGATCGACACCAGCTGGATCACCAACTGGCTGGACCCGGAACGCCCGCTGGTGCGGATGATGCTGTTCGGCCTGATGGCCGCCGGCCTGGTCATGTCCACCTCCTTGCCGGACGCCTTCGCCGGCAAGGGGCTGCCGTTCGCCCTGGCCTTCGCCGTGATGCAGGTGGGGCGCGGCCTCTTCACCCTGTGGGCGGTGCGGGGCGAGGAGAAGATGCGGCGCAATTTCCAGCGCATCTCCATCTGGGCCGTGGGCGGGGCCGGGCTGTGGATCGCGGGCGGGGTCGTCGACGGTCAGCCCCGGCTGATCCTCTGGATCATCGCCGTGGTCGCCGAGTTCAGCGCTCCGGCCCTCTATTTCCGGGTCCCGGGCCTCGGCCGTTCGCACACGACGGACTGGGAGGTGCAGGGCGAGCATCTGGCCGAGCGGGTCGGCCTGTTCATCATCATCTGCTTGGGCGAGTCGCTTCTGGTCACCGGCGCCGCCTTCGCCGAGCTGCAATGGACGGCGGCGTCGGTCATGGCCGCAGTGACCGCCTTCATCGGCGCCCTGGCCATGTGGTGGATCTATTTCAGCAAGGCCCACGAGGCCGCGTCCGAGGTTATCGCCGGCTCGGACGACTCAGGCCGCGTCGCCCGCAGCGCCTACACCTACGCGCCCATCCCGGTGGTGGCCGGTATCATCGTCACCGCCGTCGGCGACGAACTGTCCCTGACATTCCCTGACGGATACCTGACCAACGGCATGGCCGCCGTCCTGATCGGCGGCCCGCTGCTGTTCCTGATCGGCGCCCAGGCCTTCAAGCTCGCCGCGTTCGGCGCTTGGTCGCCGTCACGGCTGTCGGGGATCGCGGCGCTGGCCGGGCTGGCCTTTGTGGTTCCGTGGGCCACGCCGCTGATGCTTGCGGCGGCGGGGACCACCGTGCTGGTCGCCGTGGCGGCGTGGGAGACGCTGCCGGCCCGAACCCGACCCGCGCCGTAACGCCGGCCTATTTGTCCCGGATCGTGCGGCCCACGGGCGCCAGCGCCAGCTTGGCCAGCTCGAGGTCCTTGAGCGCGAACGGAATGCCGATGATCGAGATGGCCTCGGCGAGGGCGATG
>JBBRFV010000117.1:0-7361 GCA_038241335.1 Caulobacterales bacterium
GACCTGATCGAGCGCGGCCTGGCGGTCGATATCGGCAAGGTGGCGCGGACTGCTGCGTCGAAGGCGAAGCGTGGGCCGTCGGCGAAGGACCGTGCGAAGGTCGAAGCGCTGGAGGCGGACCTCGACGACCTCGACGCACTACAGGCCGATGAGATCGCCGCCACAGAGGCGGAGCGGGCAGGCCTGGAGCGCAGGGCTGTCGACCTGACCCGCCGTCAGGCCGGGGCTCGGACCGCCCTGAAGGCGAAGCTGAAGGCGGCGCGCGATCGACTCATCTGATGGCCGCCCCGGCGCCTCAGGCCGCGTCGCGTTGCGGAGGCGATCAGCCGGGTTCGGTCGCTCCCGGACGGCATGCAGGACGTCTCTTCAGGGTTGCGGATCAACCGCCAAAGGCCTCTAAACGGCGTCGGGGCGCAAGGTCCGGACGCGGAACAGCGAGGACGCGGATGAGGGCGGGCGAGATCGTCAAACGGCTGGTGCTGGGCGCAGTCATGCTGGCGCTCGTCGCCTGCGGCCGGGGTCGGAACGTAGCCACGGACGCCGATCCCGCCGCCGTCGCTCCGACCGCCCACACGCCCGCGGCCCGCTTCGCCAGTCCGACCCTGACCGCCATCCGCAAGCGCGGCCGTCTGAACTGCGGCGTGCACGAGGGGCTGGTCGGCTTCGCCTACACCGACAATCGTGGCCAGTGGCGCGGGTTCGACGTCGACTTCTGCCGGGCGCTCGCCGCCGCCGTGCTGGGCGACGCCGAGGCGGTGCGATTCGTGCCGGTCACGACCGCCCAGCGTTTCGACGCCCTGCGCAGCGGGCGAATCGACGTGCTGTGGCGCAGCACCTCCTGGACCCTGGGCCGTGAGGCGGAGGAGGGAGTGCGGTTCGCCGGCATCAACTATTACGACGGACAGGGCTTCTTGGTCCGGCGCTCGCTGGACCTGTCCAGCGCCACCGAACTAACCGGCGCGCGGGTCTGCGTGCAGGCGAATTCGACGTCTGAACTGAACGTCTCCGACTGGTTCCGGGCGCGCGGGATCGAATACCGTCCCGTGGTGGTGCCGACCGAGGAGGCGGCGCGCGAGGCCTATGGGCGCGAGGCTTGCGACGCCTTCAGCGCCGACATCTCGGCCCTGGCCGCGGCGCGCACCACCTTGGCTAGCCCCGAACAGCACGTCATCCTTCCGGACGTCATCTCCAAGGAGCCGCTGGGGCCCGCGGTGAAGCGCGGCGATGAAGCATGGACCTCCATCGTGAGGTGGACCCTGAACGCCCTGATCCTCGGCGAGGAACTGGGCGTCACGCGCCAGACGGCCGTTCAGCTGGCGAAAGACTCGCGCGAACCCGCGATCCGGCGGCTACTGGGCGCCGAGGGCGATTTCGGACCGATGCTTGGACTGTCTAGAGAATGGGCGAAGAACGCCATTCAAGCCGAAGGAAACTATGGTGAAATCTTCGCCAGAAATCTCGGTCCCGGCTCGGCGCTCGATCTCGATCGGGGGCTGAATGCGTCGTGGAACGCCCGGCCGCGCGGCCTGCTCTACGCCCTGCCGATCCGCTAGGCTTCTGACCCGATAGACTCTGCATCGGGCCCTCGGGTCTGGCCGGATCGGTCGCGAACCCGCCGCAAAAACAGGGTCCAGCGCGTCCAGAGAGTCCGGATGACTTGTCGCGAGATCAGCCGCTCGCTGTGTTCAATTGTCAAAGACCGCACCCGAAGGGGTTCGATCAGCAAAGCACGCGCCTACGTCAATCACGGACGTAGGACGTGGATTGTCGCTCTCGCCATCGAGTCCGGATACCAAGGCGGCGCCGCAACCTGGCGAACGCTGGAGATGAAGAGCGGCGCTTGCCTCGAAGGCGCGGCTCGCGCACTTTCCAACATGACATGATCCGGCCCGACATTGGGCTCCGGGGGGACGAATGGATACGACGAAGCGCCGCGGGCTCGCTCTTCACTGGCTGATGCTGATCGGCTTCACGGTCGGCCTGGGCGGCGGGTTGCTGGTCAACATCATGATCGGCGCCGATGCGCCGTGGGTAGTCTGGGTCACATCGAACCTCACCGGGCCGGCCGGCCAGATCTTCCTGCATCTATTGTTCATGCTGGTCATCCCGCTGCTGTTCTCGGCCCTCGTGGTCGGCGTGGCCGAGATGGGCGATCTGAAATCTCTGGGTCGCGCGGGCATCAAGACCCTGGGTTTGACCGTCGTCATTTCGGGGATCGCCGTGCTGATCGGCATCGGCATGGTCAATCTGTTCCGTCCCGGCGACGGGGTCGATCCGGCGCTGGCGCAGCAACTTCTGGCGCAGGGCGCGGGCCGGGCCGCAGACATTGTCGGCAACGCGCCCAAGTCGGTGCAACTGGGGCAGTTCTTCCTCGACCTGATCCCCACCAACGTCTTCACGGCCGCCGCCGAGAACCAGATTCTGCCGGTGATGGTCTTCGCCCTGCTGTTCGGCATCGGCCTGGTGATGGCGAAAAGTCCGGCGACCGACCGTCTCCAGGAGGTGATCCAGGGCCTGTTCGAAGTGACGATGAAGCTGATCAACCTGGTCATCAAACTGGCCCCCATCGCCATCGCCTGCCTGATGTTCAACCTCGCGGCCCTGTTCGGCTGGGAGCTGCTGGTGCGGCTGGCGGCCTATGTCGGCGTGGCCGTCGGCGCCATGGCGATCCACATGTTCGTGGTCTATCCGCTGGTGGTCTGGGGCCTGGGCCGGATGTCGCCGATCGCCTTCTTCCGGGGCATCCGTGAGCCGATGGTGGTGGCCTTCTCGACCGCCTCGTCCAACGCCGCCCTGCCGGTGTCGTTGCGCGCCGCCGAGGAGGAGTTGAAGCTGCCGCGCCGCATCGCCCGCTTCGTCCTGACCGTCGGCGCCACCGCCAACCAGAACGGCACGGCCCTGTTCGAGGGCGTCACCGTCCTGTTCCTGGCCCAGTTCTTCAAGATCGACCTCTCGATCACCCAGCAGGTGGTGGTCATGCTGGTGTGCATTCTCGGCGGCGTCGGCACCGCCGGCGTGCCGGCCGGCTCCCTGCCGGTCGTGGCCATGATCCTGGTCATGGTCGGCGTGCCGGCCGAAGGCATCGGCCTGATCCTCGGCGTCGATCGCTTCCTCGACATGTGCCGCACCACGCTGAACGTCACCGGCGACCTGGTGCTGGCCACCGTGGTGTCGCGCGGCGAGACCGACGCCATCGTTCCGGCCGGCCTGGCAGAGCCGGTGGCCCCGCCGGCGTCCTGATCAGGCCGTGAAGGCGGTGGCTTTGCCGCTTCGGGCCACGGCATCGGGAGGCATGCGGGCTAATATGGCGCCGACGAAGGCGCGTTCGGCCGTCGGATCGGCGAAGAAGCGGCGCGGCAGGTAGGTCGGGTTGCTCTGGGCCAGGATGATCCAGTAGGGGCCCGCCGGGAAAATGTCCGAAACCGCCGCCCATGGCGCCCGGGTTTCGATCAGGCCTGACACGGTGACAAAGGCGTGCGGCTCGATGCGGTATCGGGTCCCGACGGGATCGACCAGGCCCCGCTCCGCGAAAGCCTTGCGCGCGAACCTGATGATGCATGCGCGACAGGCCGCCACGCCGGCCCGCCAGCTCAGATACAAGCCGACTGCCAGCAGAGGCAGCCAAGTCCAGGCCGGCAGGCCGAACCTCGACTGAAGCGCGCCGTATCCGATCACCACGGCGACGGCGGCGACCCCGGAGACCAGATTGCTGACCAGCACGGGCCACGGATAGCCGTTCAGCCGCGCCGCGGCCTTGGTCGTCCACCGCCCCGCCTCTCCAATCCTGATGTCGCCTTCGACGTCCACTGTGACCTCCCCCACCGCCAGCCTGCTGTTAGCCGATCTGGATCGAGGTGTCGTCCCGTCCGCCCCACTCCGCCCAGCTGCCGTCGTAGAGCCGTGCCTGGCGGCCCAGCCGGGCGAGGCCGAGGGACAAGATGGCCGCAGTCACCCCCGACCCGCATGTGGTGACGACCGGTCGATCCGGATCCAGCCCCGCGTCGCGGAACGCCGTCTCTAAGTCTTTAACCTCCTTCATGCGCCCGTCGGCCGCCAGCACCTTCAAGAAAGGCAGGTTGAGCGCGCCCGGCATGTGACCCGACCGCAGACCTGCGCGGGGCTCGGCGGCTTCGCCGCGGAAGCGCTCGGCGGAGCGGGCGTCGATCACCTGGGCGCCGCCATTGAGCGCGGCTCCGACCGCTTCCAGACCGGCTACCGCGTCTTCATCAAGCGTCGTCTGGAACGTCGCCGGACGAGGCGGCGGGGCGGCTCCGCTATCGACCGGGAGGCCCGCCGCGATCCAGCCGGGCAGGCCGCCGTCGAGGACGCGGACGTTCTCGGCGCCCATGACCGTCAGCATCCACCAGACCCGCGGCGCCGACCGGACGCCGACGGTGTCGTAGACGACGATCTCGTCGGTCTCGGCGAGGCCCAACTCGCCCATGCGGGCGGCGAAGACGGAGGCGGGCGGCAACATGTGGGGCAAGGGGCTGTCCTGATCAGACGAGGCCTCCAGGTCGAAGAAGACGGCGCCGGGAAGTCGGGCGGCCTCGAAATCCAGCCGGCCGTCGCGGCCGTCCAGATGCCAGCTGCCGTCGACGAGGCGCAGGCCGGGCGACTCCAGCCGCAGCGCGAGGGCGTCGGGCGAGATCAACGGGTCGGAATGGGCCATGGCCCATCCTACCACGGCCTCAGGCCCGGGTGAGAGCCAGCTGGATCACATCCGTGCGGGCCGAGCGGAAACCGGCCTCGCAATAGGCCAGGTAGAAACGCCACAGGCGGCGGAATCGCTCGTCGAACACGCCGGTCCGCCGGATCTCGCTCCAGGCCGCCTGGAATCGCTCATCCCAGATCCGCAGGGTGTCGGCGTAGTCCTGGCCGAACCGTTCGACGGCCTGCCATTCGAAACCGGCCTGTTCGACCACGGGGCGCAGTCGTGGTTCGGATGGCAGCATTCCGCCGGGGAAGACGTATTTCTGGATGAAATCGGTGCGCCGGTTGTAGTCCTCGAACAGGGCGTCCTCGATGGTGATGATCTGCAGTCCGGCCCGGCCGCCCGGCTCCAGCACGTCGCGGATCTTGCCGAAATAGGCGGGCCAGTATTCCTGACCGACGGCCTCGAACATCTCGATTGAGGCGACGCGGTCGAAGCGGCCCTCGATGTCGCGATAATCGACCAGCCGGATGTCCGCCTTCTCCGACAGGCCGGCGTTGAACATCCGTCGGCGGGCGAAGTCGTGCTGTTCCTGTGAGATGGTGATGCCGACGACCCGGGCGCCGACCTCGCGGGCAGCGAATTCGGCGAACCCGCCCCAGCCGCAGCCGATCTCAAGCACCGTCTGGCCGGCCTGCAGGTCCATCAGCCGGGCGAGCGAGGCGTATTTGGCGGTCTGAGCCGCCTCCAACCCCTTGGCGGCGCCGGCGAACCGGGCCGACGAATAGGTCATCGAGGGGTCAAGCCAGGACGCATAGAAGGCGTTGCCCAGGTCGTAGTGGGCATGAATATTCTTCTTCGATCCGGCCCGGCTGTTGCGCCTGCGCTTGTGCGACAACCAGTTGACAAGCCGCATGACCGGATTGCCGTCGACGACGCGGCGGATGTGATCATAGTTGTGAGCGATGACTTCCAGCAGGGTCGCCAGCTGCGGCGTCTCCCACTCGCCGGCCATGTAGCCGTCGGCGAAACCGATGTCGCCGTTGGCCAGCACTCGCCGGGCGAAACGGTAGTCGCGGATGTCGAGGATTGCGGCCTTGCCAGGCTGGGGGCCGTCCAGTTCGTGCCGCAGGCCATTGGGCAGCAGAACCGTCAGTCGGCCGTACGTCCAGTTGGCGGCCAGCAGCCGCAGCAGCAGGGCGAATCCCCGCGGCGTTCGAGCAACGGCGTCCCGGGTTTCCGCTGTAACCGACGTCATGCGCTCAATCCTGCGGGACGGCGCCGCGCCGGGTCAATCCCCGACCGCCTGGACGTGAAGACCCTTTGCATCGACGTTACGTCCCTGTGCGACCGGTTGGAATATCCGGCAATACGGCGCGGCGCTCCCGGCGGATCGCGACGAACGACAGGATCGGCGGACCCGGTCCGGTGGCCATGCGGTCCAGCGCCGTGATAGCTTGCGAACCTCGGCGTCCGACGCCACCTGAACGCCGCAGAGGCGCGGCGATCGTCGTGCGCCGCCAGGCCGCAAATCCGGGAAGTCAGTCTTGTCCAAGCCGAACGCCATCATCGACATCAAGGAGGGACTCAAGCGTCCGGTCTCCATCGGCGGCGGCCAGCGCCTCGTCTTCATCGCCGGCCCCTGCCAGCTGGAAAGCCGCCAGCACGCGCTGGAGATGGCCCATGCGCTGAAGGAGATGGGTGACCGGCTGAACGTCGGGATGATCTACAAGACCAGCTTCGACAAGGCGAACCGGACCTCGGCGACGGCGGCGCGGGGCTTCGGCCTGGAAGGTTCGCTGCCGATCTTCGCGGAAATCCGCGAGGTGACGGGCATGCCGGTGCTGACCGACGTCCACACCGAGGAACACTGCCGCATCGCCGCAGAGGTCGTCGACGTGCTGCAGATACCCGCCTTCCTGTCGCGCCAGACCGACCTGCTTCTGGCCGCCGCCGCGACCGGCAAGACGATCAACATCAAGAAGGGCCAGTTCCTCGCGCCCTGGGACATGAAGAACGTCATCGCCAAGGTGGTCGGCGCCGGAAATCCAAACGTCATGGCCTGCGAACGGGGCGCGAGCTTCGGCTATAACACCCTGGTCAGCGACATGCGCGCCCTGCCGATCCTTCGCGAGATCGGCTGCCCGGTCGTGTTCGACGCCACCCACAGCGTGCAGCAGCCAGGCGGGCAGGGGACGTCCTCGGGCGGCCAGCGCGAGTTCGTGCCGGTGCTGGCCCGCGCGGCGGTGGCCGTGGGCGTGGACGCGGTCTTCATGGAGACGCATCAGGACCCGGATAATGCCCCGTCGGACGGTCCGAACATGGTGCCGCTGAACCAGTTCGAGGCCCTGTGCGCCGAACTCCTGGCCTATGACGACCTGTCAAAGGCCCGGATGGCGAAGGCCGCCTGAATCCGCTAGCTCAGACATCATGGCTGAACGCACCCTCGACCTCGGCGAACTTCAGGCGTTGCTGGAGCGCGTGCGCGGGCTCAAGGTCGCCTGCGTCGGCGACCTGATGCTGGACCGCTATGTCTATGGCGAGGTCAGCCGGATTTCCCCCGAGGCGCCGATACCCGTCTTGCGCATGAAGCGGACCACCGCCATGCCCGGCGGGGTCGGCAACGTGGCGCGCAACATCGCCGCCCGCGGCGGAATCGCCCGGCTGGGCGCGGTCGCCGGGCAGGACGCCGCGGGCGACGAGCTGG
>JBBRFV010000118.1:0-7347 GCA_038241335.1 Caulobacterales bacterium
CTCGCGGTCGTCAACGTGCTGCGTTACTTCGAGGCCCCGGGCGCGCTGGTCTTCGCCAACACCCGCGAGCGGGTGAAGCACCTGACCTCGTCCCTGCGCGAGCGCGGCTTCTCGGTGGTCGGCCTGTCCGGCGAACTGACCCAGAGCCAGCGCTCGGAAGCGCTGCAGGCGCTGCGCGACGGTCACGCCCGCGTCTGCGTCGCCACCGACGTCGCCGCCCGCGGCCTCGACCTGCCCGATCTGGGTCTGGTCATCCACGCCGAGATCCCGGTCAACAAGGCCGGCCTGCTGCACCGTTCGGGCCGCACAGGCCGGGCCGGAAAGAAGGGCGTCTCCGTCCTGCTGGTCAGCTACACGCGCCGCCGCAAGGTCGAACTCATGCTTCAGTCGGCCTCGATCAAGGCGGAATGGTCGGGACCTCCCAGCGCCGAGATGATCCTCGAGAACGATCACAAGCGCATGCTGTCCGATCCGGTGCTGATTGCGCCGGTCGAGGACGAGAGCGCCTTGGCCCTGGGCCGCCAGTTGCTTGAGAAGAGCACGCCGGAACAGATCGCCGCCGCCCTGATCCGCCTGTACCAGCAGAAACTGCCCGCGCCGGAAGACGTCTATGACGACGACCGGATGAAGCGCCAGCAGGAGAGCGGCAAGAACGACAAGGGCCAGCCGGACGTCCCGTACACGGACTTCGCCCGCGGCGGCGACATGGCCTGGTTCCGCATCAACATCGGCCGTGACAAGAACGCCGATCCGAAATGGCTGATGCCGACGATCTGCCGCCTCGGCCATGTGACCAAGCGCGACATCGGCTCGATCAAGATCTTCGACCGCGAGACCAAGTTCGAGATCACCCTGGAGATGAAGGCCAAATTCGAGGCCGCCGTCGCCCTGGGTCTCGAGGACGGCGTCAAGATCGAACCCGCCGTCAAGCCGGGCCCCTCGGAGAAGCCGGTCAGCCGCTGGGACAAGAAGCCCGCGGGCGACCGTCCGACCGGCGACCGTCCCGACAAGAAGCCCTGGGTTAAGCGCGAAGAAGGCGGCGACAAACCCGCCTGGAAGCCGCGCGAGGACCGTCCCGACGGCGACAAGAAGGCGTGGGCCAAACGCGACAACGCCGCTCCCGCCGCCGACAGGAAGCCGTGGGTCAAGCGTGAAGACGCCGGCGACAAGCCTGCGTGGAAGCCCCGCGAGGACCGTCCGCAGGGCGACAAGAAACCCTGGGTCAAACGCGACGAGGCTGCCGCTCCCGCCGCCGAAGGCAAGAAGCCCTGGGTCAAGCGCACGCCCAACGATCCGACCCCCGAAGGCAAGAAGCCCTGGGTGAAGAAGCCCCCGGTCGAGGGCAAGACGCCCTGGGTCCCGCGCTCGGACGCCGAAACTGCTCCGGCCGCCGCCGGAGACACGGCCTGGAAGGGCAAACCCAAGGGCGGCGATCGTCCGTGGGCTCCCAGGGACTCCCGTGGCAAGCCGCCCGCGGGCAAGCCGGTCTACAAGGGCAAGAAGCCCCGCGTCTGATCCCGTCCTTCGTCGCCTGGCTGAGGATTGATCGCGTCCTGTAACCGTTTACGGTGACCACAACCGGCTCGCTTGAGGCCGGACAGGAAGCTGCGGGCAGGAAACAGATGGCGGACGTCCGGCTGACCGGCGTAACCAAACGCTTCGGAACGACGGAAGTGCTGAAAGGCATCGACCTGGACATCGCCGACGGCGAGTTCGTGGTCTTCGTCGGTCCGTCGGGCTGCGGCAAGTCCACCCTGCTGCGCACGATAGCCGGACTCGAAGAGACTTCGGGCGGCGACATCGCCATCGGCGGCCGCTCGGTTACCGGCCTGAGCCCGTCCGACCGCGGCATCGCCATGGTGTTTCAGTCCTACGCCCTCTACCCGCACATGTCGGTCTATGAAAACATGGCCTTCGGTCTGAAACTTGCGAAGACCGACAAGGCCGAGATCGACCGTCTGGTCCGCGCCGCAGCCGAAACGCTGAACATCACCGACTACCTCGATCGCAAGCCCAAGGCCCTGTCGGGCGGCCAGCGCCAGCGCGTCGCCATCGGCCGCGCCATCGTGCGACAGCCCGAAGTTTTCCTGTTCGACGAGCCCCTGTCCAATCTCGACGCCGCCCTGCGGGTGCGTATGCGCTACGAGTTCGCGGCCCTGCACGAGCGGCTCAAGACCACCATGGTCTACGTCACCCACGATCAGGTCGAGGCCATGACCCTGGCCGATCGTATCGTGGTTCTGAACGGCGGGATCGTCGAACAGGTCGGCGCCCCGATGGAGCTCTACGAACGGCCCAGGAACCTGTTTGTCGCCGAGTTCATCGGCAGCCCGAAGATGAATCTGATAGCTGCCGGGATCGTGAAGGCCTCGAAGACCGGCGCCACGGTCAAGACGGCCGCCGGCGAGACCCTGACGGTCGCGGTCGACTCCTCACGGGCGAAGCCGGGCGACGCCGTCACCCTCGGCGTCCGGCCCGAGCACCTGACCCTGGCCGGCAAGACCAATGCGCTGAAGGGCAAGGCGAGCTTCGTAGAGACCCTCGGCCACGCCACCTACGCCTATGTCGCCCATGGCGGCGACAGCCTTACGGTTCAGTTGCCGGGCGACATCCGGCCGAAGGTCGGATCGTCCATGACGCTGCACGTTCCCGCCGATCAGGCTCACCTGTTCGACGCGGACGGAGAAGCATTCAAGCGCCCCTAGGCGCCCGGTTGGAGGCGCGTCAGGTTTCGCCAAACAGGCCCTGCTGCATCTTCTCCAGTTCCTTGGCGTAGCGCCGCGCCACATAGGCCTCCGCCAGAAGACCGAGAACCCGGCGATCGGCATCGACCACGACCAACTCCTCCGTCTCGGTGCGATCGAAGGCCAGCATGACCTGTTCGATATTCATGTCCGCGGTCAGCATCAACTCGGCGCTCGCGGCGAGGCTTGAGACCGGAGCCTCCAGCGGCGGCCCCTCCACATAGGCCGAGGCCACCAGCAGGATCCCCGCGAAGTGCTCGGCGTCGTCCACGAGAATCACGCGCGTCTTTGAACCGAGAGGAAACCGGCGACGAAATTCTCCAACAGTCAGCGCGCTTGAGACGGTGGCAGTGTCGGCCCTCATCATCCGACCCGCCGTCAGGCTCCGCACCCAGCCGACGTCGCGCGCGCTGCGGATGGTTTCGCCTCTCAGGTGCAGCCGCCACGTCGAGAACGAATAACCGAACCGCTCCCGCACCAGGGTGCCGGAGATCAGGGAAGCGGCCAGTGTCGCGGCGGCCAGGCCGAAATCGTGCGTGGTCTCGAGCACCAGGAAAGACAGGGTCAACGGCCCCCCGATCACGGCGACCGACAAGGCGCCCATCCCGACCAGGGCCGCGTTCTCGGGCTCCAGCAGCAAGGGCGATCCGGCCAGCGCCAGGGCCTGGGAGAAGATCAGCCCCGCCAGGGCCCCGAGGAACAGCGAGGCGAAGAACAGCCCGCCGCGAAATCCGAAAGCGAGCGATACGATCGAGGCCGTCGCCTTGAGCACGAACAGGCCCGCGAGGAGCCAGACGCCTCGTCCCGCCGACAGGACGTCCAGATGCAAGGCGCCGTGGCCGGACGAAAGGGTCTGGGGTGAGAGAAAGGCCAGACCCGCCAGCAGAACGCCGCCTGCCGCCGGCCGACTCCATACCGGCAGAGGCGTCCGCTTCACCAACGCCTCGCTCGCCGCGACGAGCCGCATCAGCGCAATGCCCAGTCCGGCGCAGACGCCCCCCAGCACCGCATACAGCGCATAGTCGACCGCTCGCGGTGAGACCGAGACGATGACGCTGAGCGCATACGGCTCGGCGCCGAGACCGTGAGCCACCAGGACGCTGGCGAGGCAGGCCGCGGCCACCGGCGCGATCATGGAGGGAGCATAGGAGCCGATGACGATCTCAAACGCGTAGAAGGCGCCCGTCAGCGGAGCCCCGAAGGCCGCGCCGATGGCCGCCCCCGCCCCCGCGCCGACCAGGGTTCGCACGTCCTGCCGACGAAGCTTGAGCCGTTGACCGAGGAACGATGCGATCGCTCCACCCGCTTGGGCGTACGCGGCTTCCAGACCAACCGATGCGCCGAAACCGTTGGAGATCATGGTCTGGACGCAGACGATCAGGCTGTCGCGGAAAGACATCATCCCGCCGTACAGGGCGTTTGCCTCGACCACGTCGATCAGCGGGCGGGGCCGCCACCGCCGGGCCAGCCAGATAACCAGACCCAGCACCAGCCCGCCGACCGGCAACCAGATCAGGCGCGCGGGCGACAGGGCGTCGGCGGCGCTGAGTCGATCCTCGACGGGAAACCCGAACAGGAAGGACTGCAGAACATGGGCGACGACGCTCTGGGCGACCGCCAGCAAGGCAGCGGCGACGCCGACAAGGATCGCCAGGGCGATGAACCAGATCTCGCTGGCCCGAAAACGACCCCGCAACCACGCCAATGGGCGCGCGGCGAAGGTCGGACGGGGGGCGAGATCGATCACCGCTTGCGGAACCGCTTCGCCTCCGACGCCAAGCCGGAGCCCCAGGCGTCGGGCGTCTCGTCGTCGGGCTGGAACGGCAACTCGCCCGCCACGCCGCGCATGGCCAGCCACAGCTGTTCGTTCAGATGCTCGAACATGCGCAGCGGCTTGCGGCGGTCATCGGTGACGTCCCAGCCCTCGGCCTCGAAGGCCTCGACCTGTTCGGCCACCGGGCGGCGCTCGATCCCGTCCCAGCCGTCGGGCCGATCAACGGCCTCGGCCTCGTCCATGGTCAGGCCGAAGGCGGCGCGCGAGGCCTCGTCGATCTCGGGATAACGGTCGCGCGCGTCCGGCTCGGCGAAGTCGCGCTTCATCAGCGCCTTCAACTCCAGATCGGAGATGCCGGGCAGATCAATCAGGCGGCGAAGTTTCGGACGGGTCATCCCTGCCCTCTAGCGCATCTCCACCCGCCGCGCACCGGCGGGGATGGCGAGTTCATTGCCTGTCCACGTCGCGGCCCGGCCGTCGATCCGCACCCTGGCCGGCGGCGCCTGGCCGGCCGGCCACTGGATCACGAAGCCGCCCGGCGGCGCGGTCTCGCCGTCCAGCGTCAGGAGGTAGCCTGCACCGTCCGCCTTCAGGCCGTAGGTCAGCGCGCCGTAGGGCGTGCGCACATCGGCGACCCCGACCCCCTGCCCCGCCAGCCAGCGGGTCGGCACGCCCGCCGCCAGCACCAGCGCATGGTCGCGGTCACGCTCATAGACCAGCAGGTCCAGGGTCGAGCGGATGTAGTCAGAGCTGATCCACGCATGCGGCATGTCGCCGATGAAGCGCGGTTCGCGCTCGTCGCGCCCGACCACCTCGGCCCAGCCGTTCCAGGCCAGGGGCCGCATGTCAGAGAAGTAGAAGTCCAGCGCCCGCAGCGCCTCGTCGCGCCGCCCCAGCCGCACCAGGGCGGCGACGTTGCGCAGCTCGTAGGGGGTGTAGTCCTTCCAGGCGATACGGTTCTCCTGCCGCGCCGTGAAATTCTCCCACCATTTGTCGAACGTCCGGGTCAGCAACGCCCGGGGCAGCTCGTCCTGCAGGCCGCCGGGCGACAGGGCGATGGTGGTCGAGGTCGCGTCGAAGTCGCCCCGGTCGGCGGCGCCGGCGATCCAGTCGATCCCGTGAACCCGCGCCGTCGCCGTAATCGAGGCCAGCAGGTCGTTGCGGAACTCCGCCTCGGAAGCCCGGATACGGGCCGCCGCCGCGACATCACCCAGCACATCGGCGATGAAGGCCGCGTCGCGATAGCCGCGAAGGCCCCAGAAGTCGTCCCAGTAGCTGTAGGCCGCCCGGTCGGAATACCCCTCGTGGCTGATAGTAGGCGGCAGCAGGCCGAAAAGGTGGCGCTGGTCCGCCGTCTGGTACGCCGTCGTGCGGGTCGAGGCGCGGAGCCCGTCCATGTAACCAAAGGCCTTCTGCACCTGCGGCCAGACCGCGCGGAGCAGCTCCGCGTCGCCGGTGTAGCGATAGGTCTCGGCGGCCAGGAAGATGAACTCTCCATGGCTGTCATTCTCGGGCACCGGGTCCGAGCCACGGGCGTCGGCGCAGCAGGGCACCTTGCCGTCATCGAACACCAGCGGGGCGAAGAAGCGGAGATAGTCGGCCGACTGATCCGCATGCCCCAGCCGATCCAGCCCCTCCGCCATCATGGCCCCGTCGCGGATCCAGGTGCGATTGTAACTCCGCGTCCCCGGCTGCAGCATCCGCCCCTGCCGCGACATCAGGATCTGCGCCAGGGATGAGCGCATGACGTCCTCGATGCGCTGCTGGCCGGGCGGCAGGGTCAGGTCGAAGCGGTTGAGCCTCTCGCGCCAGGCGGCGGCGACGCGGGCTTGGACGGTGTCCAGCGCAGCCTCGACCGAGGCGGTCACGACGGGGGCCGGAAAACCGCCCGACAGCGGGGCCATGAAGCCGAACGTGCGGGTCTCGCCCGGCCGCAGCGTGACGTCATAGAACAGGGCTCCGGCCATCAGGTCCGTCGCGTCGGACTCGACCAGCCGCGCATCCGCGGGCTGGCGGCGGGCGGCGACACCCAGCAGACCCTGCGGATCGGCTCCGGCGGCGAAGGTCGAGGCGGCGACGGCGTCGGGCCGTGCGAGAGCATTCACGCGGATGGCGTCGTTCAGGACCATCGTCGCGCCGTTCCAGTCGACCTGCTGGATCGGCCCCACCCCTCCCGGCGTGGCCAGGAACTGGATCGGCCCGTTCACCTGGAACGGCCGCGCCATCAGCACCAGCGTCAGGGTCCTCGGGCGATCGGATGTGTTGGTCAGGTCATAGCGGCCGTAGAGCGCGGCGTTTTCCGGAGTCCCGTCCGCGAACGCCGTCGTCGTCAGCGTCCATCCGTCCGCCGTCCAGGTCACCGACGGGATCGGCAGATAGCCGTCCTGCAACGACCGGGTGATGTTTACATCGGCCCAGGTCACCAACCGCCCATTGTCCAGCACGAAGGGCTCGATCGACGGGCCGCCGCGGCGCAGTTCGATGGCCCCGTCCTCGCTGATCAGGCCGCTCTCGCCGCCGCCGTCGACACCGACCAGGGTCCAGTAGGGCTGTTCACCGATGAATCCGCGCGGATACAGGCCGCGCCGGCTCTCGCCCGCCACGGCGCGCATGAAGGCCATCGGGGTCTCACCGAACGCCAGGGGTTCGATTTCCAGACCGGTCACGCCATAGGCGGTCTCGACGCGCGCGTTGAGGCGCTGGCCGGCCCCGGCCTGACCCAACGGGCCGGGCTCGGCACGATGGTCAAGCAGGTCGAGCCGCAGCCAGCGGGCCGAGGCCTCAGGCGTGCGCAGCCAGTCGACGCCGCCGTCGCCGTCGGTCACGGCC
>JBBRFV010000119.1:0-7340 GCA_038241335.1 Caulobacterales bacterium
GTTGGAATCGATCATCCCCGCCCGCAACGGTCAGCCGACCGTCACCGGCAGCGCCCTGGGTCGGGCGAAGCTGGAGGGGTCGGGCGCTTCGATCCACGACTTCGCCGCCGGGTCGAAGGGCACACTCAGCCTGGTGGTGCCCAGCGGCCAGATCCGCACCGCCTTCGCCGAACTGCTGGGCATCAACGCCGGCGCGGGCTTGAGCAGGCTGCTGAACAACGACACCGGCACGACCCCGATCCGCTGCGCCGTGGCCGAGTTCAACGTCGCCGGGGGCACGGGTACGGCCCGGACCTTCGTGATCGACACCAGCGTGGTCCTGTCGAAGGGCTCGGGCACCATCGACCTGGGGGCCGAGACGATGAACCTGCGCATCGACGGCGAGACCAAGAGGCCGCGCCTGATCCACCTGTGGTCGCCCATCCTGGTGCGGGGGTCGTTCACGGCCCCCAGCGTCGGGGTCGACAAGACCGAGGTCGCGGGCCAGGTCGGTTTCGCGGCGGCCCTCGGCGCCCTGATCAGCCCGCTGGCCTCGCTGCTGACCTTCGTCGATCCGGGTCTGGCCAAGGACGCGAACTGCGGCGATCTGATTTCTTCGGCCCGATGATTGAGCCGAACGCACCGTTCGTGCGTATCTGACGCCATGACCCGACGCGGCCTTATCGCTCCCGCCCTCGGCGCGCTCGTCGCCGCCTGCTCGCCCCTGGGCCTGCTCAACACGCTTGGACCAAGGGATCCGGGCGTGCGGCGCGTGGCGCGCGGCGTAGCCTATGGCGACGATCCTCGCCAGAGCTTCGACGTCTTCGCCCCGGCGAATCCCTCGGGCCCGCTGCCCGTGCTGGTCTTCTTCTACGGCGGCGGCTGGGATTCGGGAGACAAGGCGGTCTACGGCTGGGCCGCCCAGGCGTTGGCCGCGCGCGGCTTCGTCGTCGCCACGCCCGACTACCGGCTGGTGCCGCAGGTCCATTTCCCCGCCTTCATCGAGGACGCCGCCGCCGCTGCGGCCAAGGTCGGCGAGACGGTGGCTCGGTACGGCGGCGATCCCGACCGACTGGGCGTGGTCGGCCATTCTGCGGGCGCGCATCTGGCCCTGATGATCGCCCTGGACCGTCGCTATATGGCCGCCGCCGGCGCGCCCGGCCTGATCAAGGCCGCCGCGGGCCTGTCGGGACCCTACGACTTCCTGCCCTACGACGTGCCCGCCTCGATCAACGCCTTCGGCGCAGCGCCCGACCCGACCCTGACCCAGCCGATCACCTTCGTGCGCCGCGACGCCCCGCCGTTGTGGCTTGGCCACGGGACGGCCGACACTGTCGTGCGCCCGAAGAATTCGATCAACCTCGACCGGCTGGAGCGCGCCGCCGGCGGACGCTCCGAACTGCACCTCTACGAGGGCCTGGACCACGCCGACACCATCGCCGTCTTCTCCCCCCTGTTCCGCAAGAAGGCGCCCGTGCTGGCCGACCTCGCCGCCTTCTTCCATCACGAGCTGGACGCCTAAGCTCTGCCGTCTCGCCACGGTCACGATCTTCCGCTAAGGGAGATCATGACAAACACGATGACAGCACAGGCGGCGCTGGACCGCCTCGAAACCCTCTACGCACAATCGGTCTCCAATCTGCGCGACGCAGTGAAGACCTTCCTCGCCACAGGCGAGCGCCCCGACATGGAGGCGCGGGCCAGGGGCCTCTTCTCCTATCCCCAACTCCGCGTCAGCTGGTTCGGCGATCGGCCTGCCAATCTGGCCACCCGGGCCTACGCCCGGCTGTCGCGCCAGGGGGTCTATTCGACTACCGTCACCCGGCCGGATCTGTTCCGTTCCTATCTGAACGAGCAGCTGACCCTGCTGGAACAGGACTACGGCGCCACCTTCGACGTGCGGCCGTCCGAGCAGGAAATTCCCTTCCCTTACGTGCTGGACGGCTCCGACGTGGTGCTGGACGCCACCATGACAGCGGCGATCGCCCGGTATTTCCCGACCACGGACCTGGCCCATATCGGCGACGAAATCTCGGACGGCCTGTTCGACCCTGCCGAGGACTTCCCGCTGTCGCAGTTCGACGGCCTGCGCACCGATTTCTCGCTGGCCCGACTGCGCCACTACACCGGCACCCCGGTCGAGGACGTGCAGAGCTACATCCTGTTCACCAACTACAACCGTTACGTCGACGAGTTCGTGCGCTGGGCCTGCGCCCAGTTGCAGGACCCGAACAGCCCCTATGAAACCTTCTCGACCGCCGGCGGGGTGGTCATCACCAAGGACACTCCCAATCCCGAAGCGGTGGTCGGGGACGCAGCCTGGAAGCGGCACCAGATGCCCGCCTACCACCTGACGGCGCCGGGCTGGAAGGGCATCACCCTGGTCAACATCGGCGTCGGCCCGTCCAACGCCAAGACCATCTGCGACCACCTGGCGGTGACCCGGCCGCACGCCTGGATGATGATCGGCCACTGCGGCGGCCTGCGTCCCTCACAGACCATCGGCGACTATGTCCTGGCCCACGCCTATCTGCGCGACGACCATGTGCTGGACGCGGTGCTGCCGCCGGACATCCCCATCCCCTCGATCGCCGAGGTGCAGCGCGCCCTCTATGACGCCGCCAAGATCGTCTCCGGCGCGCCGGGCGAGGAGGTCAAGAAGCGGCTGCGCACCGGCACCGTCGTCACCACCGACGATCGGAACTGGGAGCTGCGCTATTCCAAGTCGGCGCTGCGCTTCAACCAGAGCCGGGCCGTGGCCATCGACATGGAGAGCGCCACCATCGCCGCCCAAGGCTATCGCTTCCGCGTGCCCTACGGGACCCTGCTGTGCGTTTCGGACAAGCCGCTGCACGGTGAGATCAAGCTGCCGGGCCAGGCCAACCGCTTCTACGAAGGCTCGATCTCCGAGCACCTCCAGATCGGCATCCAGGCCATCGACCTGCTGCGCAAGGAGGGCAACAGCCTGCATTCCCGCAAGCTCCGCGCCTTCGACGAGCCGCCGTTCCGGTAGACGGGGCGCCCGCGCCCGCGACGCGGTCCTCGCTTTGACAGCGCCAAGCCGCCGGATCCTCTCCGGCGGCTTTTGCGTTTTTGGCGTCAGCCGAAGAATACCCGCCACATCATCCGGCCGGGCAGGAAGGTCAGCAGGCCGGCCACGACCAGGCCGCCGACGAACAGGCCGACCATGCGGCTGCGGTGCGCCTTCACATCGTGTCGTCGCGCCGCATAGACGCCCATGGGCAGGACGATCACCGTCCAGCCGCTGATCAGGTGAACAAACGAAAACCCGTCCGGATTGATCTGGTGGATGAAGAAGCTCGACACCGCTGTGGTCCCCATGGCGCCGACCCAGGTCCAGCCCAGAGTCCTGTGCACGGTGGTGCCCTTGACGCCGATCAACAGCGCCGTGCCGATGGCGAAGGCGGTCAGGGCGGCGGCGATATGGATCTTGATCGCCGGAGGTGCGGTCGCGATCAGGGACAGGTCCGGCGCGTGGGGGTGGAAGGGGATGTCCAGGATTCGTCTTCCGTAGGCGAACAGGTACCAGGCGAGGATGCCGACGACGACGGCGCCGCCCACGATGGAAGGACGAAACAGGCCGGGCGAGCGGCGGCGAGTGGAGGGTTCGGCGGACATGGCGGGCTCCGTGTGGCGACGCCGCCCTCATCGCCCGCCCCCGCCGCCCCGTATCCGCGCCTTCGTGGACGGCGGCCCGGATTTCGTGGACGACCGCGTCCGCCATTGGCGATGCGTGAACGGCCCCTTCAACGGCGCGGCGTTTTGTGGTCTCAAAGCTCATGAGCGCCCCGCCCTCGCCCACGTCTCCACCGCCGCCTCCGATCGTCGACCGCGCCGTCATGCGCGGGCTGTTGATCGCCGTGACGGGCGGCCTCTTGCTGGCGGTCTCCGGGGCCTTCGGCACCGGCCAGGCGCCGTTGGGCCTGCGGCTGGCCTACTGGGTATCGATGATGTTGCTCGGGGGCCTGTGGGGCCACGCCTGCAGCCGGCTTCTGGAGCGGTTCGTCGATCTGGACGAGCGGCCGTGGCTGCTGGTGCTGATCCTGACGGCGACCATCTCCGGCCCGCTGCCGGTGGCCGTCTGGTTGGCCACCGGCCTGTTCTTCTCGAACCGCATCTTTCCGGTCGCCGCCCTGCCGCAGATGATCCTGCCGGTGGCGCTGATCACCCTGGCCGTCAGCGCCGTCAGCGTCTTCGTCGAGAAGGCCCGGCCCGTCCAGACCCACGTCGGCCCGGCCGGCTCGGCCCCGGCGCGCTTCCTCGACAGGCTGCCGTTCAAGTTCAGGGACGCGGCCCTTCACGCGGTCCAGGCCGAGGACCACTATCTGCGCATCCACACCGACCGGGGCTCGGACCTGATCCTGATGCGACTGTCCGACGCCCTGGCCGAGCTCGAAGGGCTGGAGGGGGCCCAGACCCACCGCAGCTGGTGGGTGGCCAGGGGCGCGGTTCGCAACGTCGCCCGCGGCGACGGCCGGGCGGTCCTGACCCTGGACGGCGGCATCGAGGCCCCGGTCAGCCGCCGCTACGCCCGCGCCCTGCGAGCTGCGGGCTGGTACTAACCGGCGACGCGGGCCCCGCCGGCCGCGCGCCTTGGCCGCCGAAATGTGCACTCGAACAGTCGAGTGCACATCGTGCACATTTCGTCTCAAATCCAGCGAGGGTGGGATTTCGACTGTGCACCCGGGTGCAGTTTTGTGCACTTCGCCATGCCCGGGACCCTAACAGGCTGGCGCGTCAGATTCGGTCGCGCCACCCGCGAGGGACCGCCGTCAGAGGATATACCGACTCAGATCCTCGTTGCCGGCCAGGTCGGCCAGCCGTTCGCGCACCGCGTCGCCGTCGAAGGCCACGGTCTGACCCGACAGGTCCGAGGCCTTGAACGAGGTCTCCTCGAGCACCCGCTCGATCACCGTCTGCAGCCGCCGCGCGCCGATGTTCTCGACCATGCCGTTGGCCGCTACGGCCGCGTCGGCCATGGCCTCGACCGCGTCAGGGGTGAAGGTCAGGATCACGTCCTCGGTGGCCAGCAGAGCCTGGTTCTGACGAATCAGATTGGCCTCGGGCTCGGTCAGGATGCGCACGAAGTCGTCGCGCGTAAGGGCCTTGAGTTCGACCCGGATCGGCAGTCGCCCCTGCAGCTCGGGCAGCAGGTCCGACGGTTTGGCCACGTGGAAGGCGCCCGAGGCGATGAACAGAACATGGTCCGACTTCACCGGCCCGTATTTCGTCGACACCGTGGTGCCCTCGATCAGCGGCAGCAGGTCGCGCTGGACGCCTTCGCGGCTGACGTCGGCGCCCGAACGTTCCGAGCGGCCGGCCACCTTGTCGATCTCGTCGATGAAGACGATGCCCTCGTTCTCGGCCAGCAGAAGCGCCTCCTTGGTCAGGCTCTCCTGATCCAGCAGCTTGTCGCTCTCTTCGGCGATCAGCGGGGTCAGGGCGTCCCGGACCGTCAGCTTGACGGTTTTCGTCCGCCCGCCGCCCAGCTTGCCCAGCATTTCCGACAGATTGATCATGCCGACATTGCCGCCGCCGGGGATGTCGAGCCCCTGCATCGGCGAGGCGGTGTCGGCCAGGGCGATCTCGATCTCCTTGTCGTCCATCTCGCCGGCCCGCAGCTTCTTGCGGAAGCTCTCGCGGGTGGCCGGCTGGGAGCCCGCACCGACAAGGCCGTCGAGGATGCGTTCCTCGGCCGCGCCCTCGGCCCGCGCCTGGACGCCCGCGCGCCGCTTGTCGCGGACCATGATCAGCGCCGCCTCGACCAGATCGCGCATGATCTGGTCGACGTCGCGGCCGACGTAGCCGACCTCGGTGAATTTCGTCGCCTCGACCTTGAGGAAGGGCGAGCCGGCCAGCCGCGCCAGCCGTCGGGCGATCTCGGTCTTGCCGACGCCGGTGGGGCCGATCAGCAGGCTGTTCTTGGGCGTGACCTCGTCGCGCAGGTCGTCGGGCACGCGCTTGCGCCGCCAGCGGTTCCTCAGCGCCACGGCCACGGCGCGCTTGGCGTCGTCCTGGCCGACGATGTAGCGGTCCAGCTCGGAGACGATTTCGCGGGGAGAGAGATCGGTCATGGACAGGAGATAGGGCGGCTCAACCTCCGGCGGGAGGGGGGGCAGGAGAGGGCGGCGGCGGCGGGGCCGGTATCAGCTGGGCCAGCACAATCCGGAAGCCCTCCTCCTGTCTCTGCCACAGCCGAACATAGTGGCCGGTCCGCTCCTGTCCGTCGCTCGTCCAGGCGGCGGGGCCATAGGTCCAGACCAGGTCTCCGTATTGCGACTGTCCGCCTCCTTCGGTCGGGCCGAACCGGAACGTCGCGGGCCAGCCGTCCAGCGCCTGCGCGAAGGCCGCTCGGCCGATCGCCGGCGGCCGCGGCGCGACATAGAGACGCCCGTTGTCGGCCATCGCCGCCAGATGAGCGGCCTTCTGGTCGGTCGCAGCGGCGCGGGCCAGGGCGGCTTCTTCCTCCCGCACCCGGGTCAAGGCCCAGTCCGCGGCGACGGGCGGGGGAGCGCGGTCCAGCGAGGTGACCACCTGCAGCAGTTCCGGCCCGGGCGGCAGGATCACCGGCTCGCTGTCGGGCCCCGGCACGTCCGCGGCGCTGGCCCCCGAGCCGCCGTCGTAGACCCATTTCCACGACCCGTCGGCCTGTCGCTGCCAGACGGTGAAATAGTGGCCGCTCCGACGGCCGTTGACCTCGACCCCGCCGGTGGTGAAGCCCAGGTCGCCGGAGCGCGAGATGCCCGCGAAATTCGGCCACCAGGCCAGGGTCGGCTCGTCGGCCGGGCGCGGATCGGACGGCGGATAGGCCTCGCGCACCGTCCGGATCCCGCCGCCGCCGATCACGACGGCGTCGGGCACGGACCATTTGGTGAAGCTGGCGGTGATGCCCAGCGCCCCTCCGTCGGCCGCGAAAGCCCGCTCGGCGGCGATCACCGGCGCGGCTGACGGCGTCTGGGCGAGGGCCGGGGCGGCGAAAGCCATGAGGGGCAGGGCGAGGGCGAGCAGACGCATGAGCAATCCTCCGGCGGAGGATTGATCCCTGAAACCGCGCGGCTGTCCCGTTAAATCGCGGACAGGCAAGGCGTCAGAGCGTCTCCACGGTCAGATTGCCGTTGGTGTAGACGCAGATGTCGGCGGCGATGGCCATGGCGCGGCGGGCGATGGTCTCGGCGTCAAGGTCTGTGTTGTCGATCAGCGCCCGGGCCGCCGACAGGGCGAAATTCCCGCCCGAGCCCACCGCCGCCACGCCATGCTCGGGCTCCAGAACGTCGCCCACGCCGGTGACGGTGAAGATCGAGGTCTTGTCGGCGACCAGCAGCATGGCCTCGAGCCGGCGC
>JBBRFV010000120.1:0-7289 GCA_038241335.1 Caulobacterales bacterium
CCAGCTCGCGCTCCAGATGTTCGTACATCCCCAGCATCAGGGCGCCCGACGCGGGCGGATCGCCCTGGCGGAATTTTGCCGGCGGGGCGTCGAGTATCAGGGCGCGCCACTCATAGGCGTTGATCGCCACCGCCTGGGCCAGGTTCAGCGAATGGTGGCGCGGATCGATGGGGATGGTGACGATGCCCTGGGTCAGGGCGATGTCGCTGGTCTCCAGCCCCGCCCGCTCGCCCCCGAACAACAGGCCGACCGCCAGGCCCGAGGCGCGGTCGTCATGCAGCACCTTGATCGCCTCGCGCGGCGTGCGCACCGCCATCCGCGTCTCGCGCGGCCGGGCCGTGGCGGCGAAGACGGTGTTCAGGTCGGCGATGGCGTCGGCGACGCTGTCGAACACCTTGATCCCGTCCAGCACCCAGTCGGCGCCCGAGGCCATGGCCCAGGCCCGCTCCTGCGGCCAGCCGTCGCGCGGGGCGACGAGGCGCAGTTCCGACAGGCCGAAATTGGCCATCACCCGCGCCACCGCGCCGATGTTCTCGGCCATCTGCGACTTGTCGAGGATGACGACGGGCGGGGTCATATCGGGCGCTTCTTCAGTGACGAGTGGTTGGTGGTTAGTGATTGGTGATTGCCGGGTCTGGCCGGGGAGACTCGCTGTCCAGGCCTGACGCCGCTGTCGCCAACCCCTAACCACTAACCACTAATCACCTTCGATCAGTCCGCGCCGACCAGCGCCAGCCACGGATCGGCCGTGCCGGCCTCGACCTCGGCCACCTTGACCGCCGGCCAGCCGATCGAGGCTTCGCCCGCCGAACGCCAGCTGAGGATGATCAGATCGCGCAACTCGGCCGCCCCCGCCGCCACCCGTTCGGTGGCGAAGGCCGCGCCGCGCGGATCGACGTCGACGAAGCCGCCGGCCTTCTCCAGCCGGTAGAAGGGCGTGGCCTGGCTCAGGGTCGTCTTCAGATAGGCGACCACCCGCGGCTTCAGCTGGAAACCGTCCAGCTGCGGCGCGGCCATGGCCTGTTCGACCGCCTCTTGCCGCACGGCGCGGGCGACGAAGGCGCCCTCAAACGCGCCGTGGGTCTGGCGCGACAGGGTGAAGCCTTCGGGATTGGGGAAGTCGCCCCAGCCGTTGAAGTGGATCGAGGCGTGCAGCGGCTGCGAGCCGTCGCCGACAAAATGGCTCAGCTGGCCGATGTCGCGCAGGATCAGCGCTTCGCGGCGATTCCGGTCGGCCCGGTACCAGGCCAGTTTCTGCAGATCCGTTTCGCGGCCCTCGGCGGCGTTCAGGATGCGCCAGTAAGCGAAGTCGCGGCCCAGCTGCTGATACGCGTCCATGATGGCGTAGGGCAGGTAGCCGGCGTCATCGACGTCGCCACCCGCCGCGACCAGGGCCGCGTCGTACTGGGACTTCAGGGTCGGCAGATTGTCGATCGACGGGCCCGCCCCGGTCAGCACATGGCCGTCGTCGGTCAGGTCGATGAAGTGGGCGGTGTCGCGCTCGCGGTCGTGCGGCTGGCCGCCGCCCTTGGACCGGTCGGGCTCGCGCGACAGTTCGCCGACGTCGGCGGCGGCGCCCGAGGTGCGCAGGAAGGCCGGCAACTCTTCCGGCAGGCCGTGCATGGCCGCCACGCCCACCATCCGGTGGCCGGTGTTGCCCCAGGCAGAAACGGCGCCGGGGACAGCGGCGACAGCCAGCACACAGGCGGCGGCGACGAGGGCGAAACGCTTCATGGGACGGACTCTGCGCGGCAGGGCGGGACGCCCGAGGGGTTAAATGCGGCTCGCGCCCGCGTCCAGCGTTTTGACCCGCTTGACGGCCCCCGGACCGGCGCGTCACTGCTGGGCGGCAAACCGGGGAAAGCCGTCATGTTGAAGCGTTGTTCGATCGCCGCCGCCTCGGCGCTCGCCCTGTGGGCATCCGTCGCCCAGGCCCGGACCTCGACCCAATCCCCGGCTCCGATCCCCGTCGCCCCGGCTGCTGCGGCGACCGTCGACCCCGCCCGTGTCGCCGCTGACGAGGCCTTCCTCGCCGGCGACGCCCTGCGCGGTCGCGGCAGCGCCACTCCGGACGAGGCGGTCGCCGCCGCCTGGGTCGCCGCCCGCTTCCAGGAATACGGCCTGCAACCCGCCCCCGGCATGACCAGCTACCTGCAGGTCGCCGGCCTGTCCCAGCAGCCGCCGAGCGCCCCCGGCCGCCGCCCCCGCTGGTCGGTGGTCGAGCCCGCCGGCGCTGCCCGCACCACCACCAACGCCATCGGTTTCCTGCCCGGGACGGACCCGGCGGCCGGCGTCATCCTGATCACCGCCCACCTCGACCATCTCGGCGTGCGGCCCGACGGGGTGATCATGCACGGGGCCAACGACGACGCCTCGGGCACGACCGCCGTGCTCGAACTGGCCCGGACCCTGTCCACCGAACAGCATCGGCGCGGCATCCTGTTCGTCGCCTACGGAGCCGAGGAGATGGGCGGGCTCGGCTCGCAGTATTTCGGGAGCCACTCGCCCGTGCCCCTGACCGACATCGTCGCCAACCTCGAGATCGAGATGATCGGGGCCCAGGATCCGTTGATGCCTGCGGGCGTCATGATGATGACGGGGTTCGAGCGCTCGGACTTCGGTTCAGCGCTTCAGGCGCGCGGCGCCCTGGTGGCGCCCGACATGTATCCCGACCAGAATTTCTTCCAGCGGTCCGACAACTACCAGCTGGCCCTGGAAGGGGTGGTCGCCCACACCATATCGGGCTGGGCCGTGACCCCGACCTATCACTCGCCCGACGACGACCTCGCCCACCTCGACATCCCCTTCATGACCCGCGCCATCCAGTCGCTGGTCGAGCCCCTGCGCTGGCTGGCCTCCAGCGACTTCAAGCCGACCTGGGCCGAGGGCGGCCGCCCCGAGCGCACGCCGAGGCCATAGGTCAGGCGATTCCGAACGCCGTCTCCACCCGGCCTATCCAGCTGCGGAGCGCCGGATAGGGCTCCAGTTCGAACCCGCCCTCATGGGCCACGCGAGTGTAGGCGACCAGCGACAGATCGGCGAGCGAAGGCTCCGGCCCCACCAGCCAGTCCCGTCCGGTCAGCGCCCCCTCCATGCGGTCCAGCGCCGCATGTCCGCGCTGCATCAGCCGCGGCTCGATCTCTTCGGCCGTCTTGCCGGCCAGCAACCGCTGGAACCGCGCCACCGCGATATAGGGCTCGTGGCTGTACTGTTCCCAGAACAGCCATTCGAACATCCGCGCCCGATCCCAGGCGTCCGCCGGGATGAGCGCCGTGTCCTCCGCGAAATGCAGCAGTATGGCGTTCGATTGCGCCAGCACCCGACCGTCCTCCAACACCACGGCCGGGATCTGTCCGGCGGGGTTGAGGGCCAGGAATTCCGGGGTCCGCGTCGCGCCGGCCGTGACGTCTGTCTCGGCCCAGCGATAATCACGCTGGAGCCAGTCCAGCAACCACTTGACCTTCAAGCAGTTGCCGGAACGAATATCTCCATGAACAGTAAGCATCGGCTCTCAGCATAGAGTTGATTGACTGCGAATACGGTCTATCGCGTTTACCGTTTCCGCTGAACACGATTCCGCTTAACCATGCACAAGGCCCACTTATCCACCGCTGATGGGGACAGGAGGTCGCACCCTGGATCGAAAGTCCGGTTTTCGCCACATTTGGAAACGAAAAGCCCCTCGCCGGGCGCGTTGGGGCCGGAGTCACCGTGAGTCGAATTGATGCTCGGCACAGCCGCTGCGCTCGCCCTTATGTGGGCGATGATCTTCCCGACGTCGGGAGGTCCGGTGTCCTACGAGGCCACGGTCGCTCTCGACCCGGTCGTTCAGGGAACCGCCTCGGCGGATGAAGGTTCCAGCAGCAATGCGCCGTCGCTCAGCGACGAACAGAAGGCCCTGATGGACGGCGATGCGCGCTGGTCCGCCTCGGCCACCCTCTATCACGCGGGCGGCGGTGGAGCGACGGGCAACGATTCCCTCGGTTGCCGTCCGATCGCCATGCGCACCGTCGCCGTCGATCCCCGCTACATCCCGCGCCACACCCGCCTGTTCATCCGCGAGACGGTCGGCATGCGGATGCCGGACGGCTCGATCCACGACGGCTACTGGTATGCGTCCGACACCGGCGGCGCCATCAAGGGCCGCCGCGTCGATCTCTACACCGGCAACGGCCGCGGCTCGATGCAGCCGGCCATGCGCTTCAACCAGCGCCGCTTGACCATCGCCGACGCCGGCCATTTCGACGGCTGCCCCCCGTCCTGGGACCGCACCCCCAGCCAGGCCGTCATGCTGGCCTCGGCCAACTCGAGCGCCGGCTCGAACTAAGGGATTAGGGATTGGGGATTGGGGAAGAGCCGGCTACGGCCGCTCCCCGTCCTGTCTACTCCCTCATCCCTGATCCCTGATCCCTCTTCAGAATTTCCGCTTCCCGCTGACCGTCTCGAAGAACATCCGCCAGTCGCCCATCAGGCTCCACAGCGGATACTGGAAGGTCGCAGGCCGGTTCTTCTCGAAGAAGAAATGCCCGACCCAGGCGAAGCCGTAGCCGACCAGGGGCATGGCCAGCAGCCACCAGGCGTTGCGCGTCAGCGCCGCCGTCAGCATGACCCCGATCACCAGCGCCGTCCCCACCACATGGATGCGGCGGCACGTCCGGTTCGAGTGTTCGTGAATATAGTAGGGATAGAACTGGTGGAACGAGGCGTAACGCTCGCCCGGCGCGGGCTGGCTGGTCATGACGCCAGCCTCCCCCCGCGCCGCGCCATGGTCAAGCCGATGCGTTCACCATCCCTGTCAGCGGTCGGGTAACGCCGTCGCCCCGATGATCGGCCTCCATCGTCTGGAGCCGCCCCATGCAGGCCTTCGCCATCGCCGCCGCCGGTATCGCCGACGCCACCGCCCGCTTCGAGGCCAGCGCCGTGCGCACGGCCCGCGATCCGCTGGACAACCTGGCGGGCGAGACCGTGGAACGATTGACCGCCGGGATGGCGCTCAAGGCCAATGTCGCGGTGCTGAAGACCGCCGACGAAATGGTCGGCAGCCTGCTCGACATCCTGACCTGAAAGCGCTGATCACGCCTCGGCCGGCTCCGGCCCCAGCATCCGCCGGATGATCGGCCAGACGTTCGACAGGGCCGAAATGAAGCCGACCACGCTGGCGACCCACTGGAAGGCCGACCAGACCCGGCCCGGCACATCCCCGCCGAACACCGCCTGTCCCAGCGGGAACAGCACCCGCGACGCGCCGATCTGGAACGCGGCATAGGCCTGGGAATACTCGATCGGACGGTCGGCGAAGAAGGCGATGGCCACCGCCGCCGAGACCGGCGCCCACAACAGCGGCAGCGCCAGCAGCACCGCCAGCACCCCCAGCGCCAGCTTGGTCCCCACCGTCTCGCGCGACAGCAGCGTCATCACCACCCCGGCCCCCAGCGCCAGGGCGGCCGCCGCCATCAGCGGGGGCAGCACCAGGTCCGCCGCCGCCATCAGGTCGATGAACAACATCCCCACCAGGATCGCCGCTCCCGACAGCAGGAAGCCGCCGACCCACAGGGCTCCGTACTGCCCCAGACGGCGCTTCAGATGGGCGAGGCTGAACATGGGAACCCTCCGGCGAAGACCCGAGCATGGCCCCGGACCGCCCGCCTGTCGATTCACGGAACGTCGGTCGCCCGTTATTCGAATCCCTTCAGGTGGCGATGCCGCCCGGATCATCGTCCGCCGCCCCGGTCACCAGCCCCGGCCCCAGCTGCTCGAACAGGGCGATCGATCGTATCCGGCGGATCAGGCCCATGCGCGTCCCTCAACGGGGGACCCGCACGGCGACGCCCCGACCCGAGAAACGCAGATCGCGGGATGATGTTCAACGGCGGCGCGTCCCCGCCCCCATTGGGGGCGGGGGACCATCCGAAGGAGGGTGGAGGGGCAAGACCGCGCTTCCTTCAGACAACCGCTACTCCGGGAAGCAACTGCGCTCGACGAAGCCGATCGCGGCGGCGGTGGCTTCAGAGGGGTTGTGACCGCCTTGGAACTCGACCGCCGTGAACGGGACCTCGGCGGCGCGCAGGGCTTCCACCAACGGTCTGTAATGCTGGTCGACCGGCGCGGCCGGGTCTTGCCGGCCGCCCGCCACGAACACCGGACGATCCCGGAAATCCGTGGCCAGGGCGGTCAGGCTGAACTCGGCCCGCCCGGCCACGGCCGCGTCCAGGAAGCCCTCAACCCCGGCCAGGCCGAACCGTGCGGCCTCGGGGTCGGCGGCGATGCTTTCCAGGTCGGTTTTCCACAGTCCCCGATAGGTCGCATCCGTGGCCCATCGCGCGCCGAAGGTCCCGAAATCGGCCGGCACCAAAGCCAGGACGCAGCGGATTTGCGGATCGGCCGCCGCCGTCTGGATCGCGACCCAGCCGCCGTAGCTGACCCCGAAGACGCCGATCCGGGCGGCGTCGATCCCCCCCTGATCTCTGAGCCAGGCCACGCTGGCCGCGCCGTCCTCTCGTGAATGGATCAGGCTCACGACCCCTTGCGAATGTCCCGTTCCCCGATACTGGGGCACGAGCACCGTATAGCCGGCGGCCTGAAGCGTGACCGCGGCCCTCGGTATGTTCGGTCCGGCGGGAAAGCCGTTGAACAGGATGATGGCGGGGCGCGGACCCTCTCCCTCGCCGGGCAGCAGGCGTGCGGACATCGACGTGTCGCCGGACGGGATGGAGACGGTCTGCGGCGGCTGTTGAGCCGCCGCCGCGCCGGGCAACAGCATGCCGGCCACCGCGGGAAGGGCGCAACGCGCAAGAACTGTCAGGGTCTCTACGGCGCGATTCATGGGGTCCTCGAGGGCGGAGACGGGCCGTTGCAAATGCGCGGGCCGATCCGGGTTGCGAAATGTGGGGCGACGAAAGACCGGTTCGCCGCGCCGGCCTTGAACGCAGCGGCTGGGTCGCGCCGCCTTTCGACGACGACGCCGTTTGCGGGACAGCCTCTCCGTTCAATCGGGCGTCCGGCGAATGGACCAGACAGAGGAAACAGTGTCCCTCACCATCGACCTGACCCCGCGACTGGAGACCCCATGGAATATCTGATCGGAATCGGCCTGGCCGTCCTCGCCGGCGCCGTTGGCGTGGTCTTCGGAATGGACCGCGACCGCGCCTTCTATCCCCTCATCCTGATCGTCAGCGCCACCTACTACGACCTGTTTGCGATCATGGTCGGTGGGGGCGGCCTAGGCCCCGAGGGCGCGGCGACGCTCGTCTTCTTCGCGCTGGCGATCGTCGGCTATCGGACCAGTCTGT
>JBBRFV010000121.1:0-7246 GCA_038241335.1 Caulobacterales bacterium
CTCTCAACGCCCTGCACATGGGCTGGAGCGACATGGTCGGCCGCTGGCGTGCATCGGGCGCCCTGACGCCCAATATCGTTCTGGTCGGCGCCACCCGCCACGCCGAGAAACTGATCCGCGAGGCGTTGAAGCGCCGAGATCTGAACGTACTGGGCATCTTCGACGACCGTCTGGCCCGCTCGCCGCGCGCCATCGAGGGCGTGCCTGTGCTGGGCACGGCGGACGACCTGCTGACCCACAAGGTGACGCCCTATGTCGATCGCGTCGTGCTGGCCATCGATCCTCGGGCAGAGGCGCGGGTCCGAGAGTTGACCGCCCGGCTGCGCGCCCTGCCCAACGAGGTCACTCTGCTGGTCGAGCCGAACGACGACGCCGAGACCGTCACGGCGCTTGATCGTCTGGCCGCCGCCCCGCTGGCCAGCCTGCAGGGACCGGTCGATGACGATCGACGCGCCTTCAACAAACGGCTCCAGGACCTGCTGTTGGGTGCGACGGCCCTGGTGCTTCTGACGCCGGTTATGGCGCTGATCGCCCTGGCGATCCGACTGGACAGCAAGGGTCCGGTCTTCTTCCGCCAGCGCCGCCACGGCTTCAACCAGGAGCAGATCGTGGTGTGGAAATTCCGCTCGATGAAGCAGGAAGCCGCCGACGCCACCGCCAGCCGTCAGGTCACCGCCGACGACGACCGCATCACCCGCGTGGGCAAATTCATCCGCAACACCAGTCTCGACGAACTGCCCCAGCTTCTGAACGTGATCACCGGCGAGATGTCGCTGGTCGGGCCGCGGCCGCACGCCATCGGCATGAAGACAGGCCACGTCGAGTCCGCCCGGCTGGTCGCCGAATACGCCCACCGCCACCGCATCAAGCCCGGGATGACCGGCTGGGCCGCCGTCAACGGCTCGCGCGGACCGCTGCATACGGCCCAGGATGTGCGTCGCCGGGTCCAGCTCGATATCGACTATGTCGAGCGCCAGTCGTTCTGGCTCGATGTCCGCATCATGGCCGTGACCATCCCGGTGCTGCTGGGCGACCGTTCGGCGGTACGCTGATGTTCTGGAAAGGCGTCTGGGGCTATCTGCCCGCCAACATCGTGCAAGGCGTGGTCGGCTTCCTCGCCATTGTCCTCTTCACCCGGCTGCTCAGCCCCGAGGATTTCGGTCGCTACGCCCTCGCCTATTCGGTCATGACCCTGGCCCATGTCGCCGTCTTCAGCTGGCTGGAGGCGTCCATGGCGCGTTTCTGGGCGGCCCAGAAACCCGGCGCCGACACCGCCGCCCATTTCGCCAGCCTGTACCGCACAGCCTTTATCCTCTCCGCCCTCTGGCTGCCGGTGACCGCGATCGTCGTCTGGCTGCTGCCGGTCGATCCAATGTTCCGTCTGGCGCTCGGCGTCGGCCTTGGCGGCGCGCCTGTGCGGTGTCTGGCCAAGCTGGGACAGGAACGGTTCCGCGCGGCGGGCGAAGTGTCGAAAGCGGCGCGGCTGGACATGGCCGTGTCCATCGGCGGCCTGTTGGTTGGCGTCGGCTTCGCCCTGTCGGGCGCCGGCGGCGCGGCGCCGCTCGCCGGCCTGGCTCTCGCGCCCCTGGCCATCCTGCCTTTCGTCCTTCCGGGCGAGTTGCGCCAGGCCCGGAGCGGCGTCGTCACGGCCGAGCGGCTGAAATCCTACGCCGGCTACGGCTATCCGATCGCGGCGTCACTGGCGCTGACGGTGGTGCTGGCTTCGACCGATCGCTTCCTGCTGGCGGCCTTCATGGACGAGGCTGCAGTGGGCGCCTACCACGCCGGTTATTCGATCGCGAACCGAACCCTGGACGTCCTGTTCCTGTGGCTTGGATCGGCGGGACAGCCGGCCATGGTCATGGCGCTGGAGCGCGGCGGGCTGGAGCGGCTCAAGGTCGCTGCGGCCGAACAGGCCTCGACCTTCTTCCTCGTCGGCATCCCTGCCGCCGCCGGCGTCGCCCTGGTTGCTCATCCGCTGGCCGAGGTCCTGATCGGCGAGTCCCTGCGCGAGGCCGCGGGACAGGTGACGCCGTGGATCGCCCTGTCGGCCCTGCTGTACGGCATGACCGCCTATTATTTCGGCCAGGCCTTCACCCTGGGACGCAAGACGAAGCGGCTTCTGGTCGCCATGGCCATCCCGGCGATCTGCAACGTCATCCTCAACCTGTTCCTGATCCCCCGCTTCGGCGTCCTGGGCGCGGCCTGGTCGACGGCGGCCAGCTTTGGTCTCGGCATGATCGCCACCATGGTCATGGGCCGTCGCATCGTGGCGCTGCCGATCCCATGGGACAGTCTGATACGGTGCTGCATGTCGGCCGGGGTGATGGCGTTGGTTGTCAGCCGACTGCCCGCTTTTGGCGGCCTGGCCGAGCTGGCGCTGGACGCCAGCGTCGGCGCGCTCGTCTATGCGGCCATGGCCCTCATCCTCAACGCTTCGGGCGTGCGCGACGTGGCCCTGCGCCTGATCGCCCGCCGTCGGGCGGACAGAGCCGCGGCATGAGCGCCCGCGTCCATGACAACGTCGCTTGGGCCGCCGCCCGGCCGGCCCTGTCGGTGCTGATCCCCTTCCTGGGCGACGATCCGTCAGACCTCCTGTCCCGGCTCGACGCCGAGGCCTCGGACCTGATGGGCGCGGTCGAGGTCGTGGTGCTGGACGACGGCACCGCCGACGCCGACCTGACCGCCCGCATCGAGGCCCTGTCGGACCGCCTGGCCCTGCCCGTCCGGCTGGTGTCCCTGATCGCCAACGAGGGCCGGTCGCGGGGCCGAAACCGGCTGGCCATGGCCGCCCGCGCCGGACACCTGTTGTTCCTCGACAGCGACATGCGGCCTGACAGCAGCCGCTTCCTGCGCGTCTGGGCCGATCTGATCGCCCAAGCGGATCTCGCTGTGGCCTTCGGCGGCTTTTCCCTGTTGCAGGCCTCGACCGACGCCCGCTTCTCGGTGCACCGCGCCATGGCCGCCCGGTCCGAATGCCTGCCTTGCGCCCAGCGCGCCCTGCAGCCCGAGAAATACGTCTACACCTCCAATCTGCTGGTCCGCCGCGACGTGTTCGAGGCCGAGGCCTTCGATCCAGGCTTCTCCGGTTGGGGCTGGGAGGACGTGGAGTGGGCCATGCGGGTTTCGCGCCGGTTCCCCGTCATCCATGTCGACAACCCCGCCACCCACATGGGCCTGGACACGGTCGAGGCGCTGGCGGGCAAATACGAACAGTCTGCGGCGAATTTCGCCCGCGTGGTCGATCGCCATCCCGATTTCGTGCGCAGCTATCCCAGCTACCGCGCCGCCCGGCTGCTCAAGCGGCTGCCGGCCCTGTCGCTGATCCGCCCGCTGATCCGCCGGGCCGCGACCGGATCGTGGCTGCCCGTGCAGGGGCGCGCCTTCTCCCTGCGCCTCTATCGCGCCGCCCTTTATGCGGAGGCGGTGTGATGAGCGGCGCAGGCGAGATCGCGATCATCGTCCCCACCCTGCGCCGCCCCGAGAGCCTGGAGAGGGCGCTGCGTTCCCTGTTCGCCCAGACCGGCGTGGCCGACCGGGTGCGCGAGATCGTGGTCGTCGACAACGACCCGCGCGGCTCGGCCGCCGCTCTGGTCGAGCGGCTGACCGGGGACACGCCCTGGCCGCTGGTCTATCGCCACGCGCCGCAGCCGGGCGTGGCGACGGCGCGCAACGCCGGACTGGCCGCGACCATCGCGCCCCTGATCGCCTTTCTCGACGACGACGAGGCCGCTGCGGCCGACTGGCTGTGCGCACTGATCAAGGCGCGCGAGACGACCGGCGCCGACGTGGTGTTCGGGCCCATCCACGGCCGCGCGCCCGACGCCGCCCCGTGGCTGCGGCCCTATCTGGAGCATTTCTTCGGTCGCGAGGGACCGCCCGCAACGGGGCTGATCGCCGAACCGTTCGGCTGCGGCAACTCCCTGATGACGCGGGCGACCGCCCTGCCCGGCCCCGCGCCGTTCAACGTCGCCTCGGATCACGCCGGCGGCGAGGACGACGCCCTGTTTGCGGCGCTCAGGACGCGCGGCGGCCGATTCGGCTGGGCCGCCGACGCCTGGGTTGAAGAATTCGCCCCCACCCATCGCGCCACCCTGACCTACGCCCTCGCCCGCGCCTTCGCCTACGGCCAGGGACCCAGCCAGACGGCCGCCGCGTCGGGCGACTGGCTCGCGGTTCTGCGCTGGATGACCGTCGGCGCGGCCCAGGCGATCGTCTGGAGCCTGCAGTCCGTCGTGCTCGCCGCCGTCCGCAGCCCCAAGCGAGCCCACGCCTATGATCGGGCCGCACGCGGTGTTGGAAAAGTGTTGTGGATGAAAGGGTTCGAGCCGCATTTTTACGGCGCACGAGAACTCGCCCGGCTGGACGCGGGGGCGGCCTATGTCTAACCCGCCGTCGTAAAAACAGGATCCAGCGTGTCCAGAGAGTCCGGATAGTCGGTTCCCCTTAAGCGGCGTCCGTGATTTCAATTGTCAAAGACCAGCCGCACGAACTTCGGCCAGGAAAGCATGCGCCTACGTCAATCGCGGACGTAGGAGGATTCGACCTACCCGGGCGGCGCTGATCTGCGCCGCGTCGTCTAGCCGGTCAGGCGGCGCAGGAAGGCGGGCGGATTGTAGGTGGAGCGATTGACCACCACCCCCGCAATCCGGCCGCCCGCAGCCTCGATCTCGTCGCGCAGGATCAGGGGCTCGTTGGCCGCCGTGCTGTCCGCCGCCACCACCAGCACCGTCGCGTCGACATAGGGAGCCAAGGTGATCGCCATGGCGTTGCGATCCGCCGCCGGGGCGTCGATCACCACCGTGTCCGCGTGCTTTCGCAGGGCGTCCCAGTAGCGGGCGTCGCTCACCGCCTCGGCCCGCTGGCCCGAGCGCAGGGACTCGGTGGCGAAGCGCGTCACCCACAGCCGCCCGCCGAGGCACGGCCGCGCCGTCATCAACCGCGCCGGATGCACCGGCTTGCCCTCCTGGTCCATGATCCGGGGCGTCACCGCGAAGAAGATCGAGCCATCCGGCGTCGCGATCGCCGCCTTGCCCAGACGGCCGAAGCGGTCGGGCTCGGCTCCTACGGCCTCCATCTGGCCCTGCTGGGCCAGGTCGGCGTCGATCAGCCAGACGGGCTTGCGTGCGCGCACGGCGGCGAGGCGGGCGTATTCCCGGGCGACGGTCGAGACCCCTTCGCCCGAGCTGGCGGCGGCGATCTGGACCACGCGACCGCGATGGCCCGGCGCTGGTCCCAGCGCCGCCCAGAGAGCCGCCATTTCGGATGTCAAATCGACCATCGAATCGCTACGCGCCTGGCTACAGGCCCCTACGCTAACACGCCCGGACTCATCGGGCCTTCATCGGAGCCACCGCCAGCACCGGCATCTCCAGCGTCCGGCCGGTGGAGGCCGGGGTGGTGTAGCCGCGCCGGGTGAACACCCGCAGCAGGCCGACGCACAGGGCGGTGAATGCGGCGAACAGGAAGGCCGCCGCCAGCAGCGGAATCTTGAGGCTCTTGCCCTGGGTCGGCGCCTCGGCCCGAGACGTGACCCGCACATTGTCGGCGCCCGCCTTGACCAAGGCGTTGTCGGCCCGGGCCTGGGTCTCACGCTGCTGGAACTCCTTGATCGAGGCCGTCAGCACGTCGCGGTTGCCTGCGAGGGTCGCGTTGGACGATTCCAGCTGGGTCAATCGCGCCTGCTGCGCCTGCAGATGGGTCAGTTGGCCGTTCAGCACCGCCAGGCGCGCGGCCAGGGCGTCGCGCTCGGCGGCGGCGTTGATCCGGGTAGTCTCGATCTCGGTGTAGATGACGCTGGGTCCGGTGCGGACCTCCTTGGGCCCGACCGTGGTGCCGGTGGCGACATAGGCCTGAAGGTCGGCGATCTGCTGGTCGATGTCCCGCACAGGCTGCGCGTCGGGCGTATAGCGGGACAACAGCGCCTCACGCTGGGTGCGCAGCTGCAGGATCTGGTCCTGGGCCGAGACATTCAGGTCCTGCTGCAGCACCACCTCGGCCGGCTGACGCGCCAACTGGGCCTCAAGCGTCGCCAGCCGTTGGCTGGCCTGGTTAAGCTGCGCCCTGACCGACAGGCTTTCGGTGAAGACCGATTGATAGGTCGCCGCCGTCGTCGCCTTGGCGGTGGCGAAGTCGCCGATGTCGTTGGATTGCAGGAAGGCTTCATAGGCGCGGTCTGCATCGGCCAGCTCGCCTTCGAAAGCCTGGCGCTGGGCCGCGATGGCGGGCGAGGTGCGGTCCTGGAAGACCTGACGGCGCTGAAGCAGATACTGGGAGATGACGGTGTTCAGGATGCGCGCCGCGCGCGCGGGATCATCAGCCTCGTAGGAGGTGGTGATGATCGGGCTGCCGGCCACCGGCTGAACCTTCAGCGCTGCGTCCAGCACGCGAATCGCGGCGTCCGTGCGATCTCCCGGGCCCGGATGGCCGAGAATCACGTCCGGCCCAAGCGCCACGACGGTCCGCCGCTTGACCTCCAGACTGCCCAGGATGTTGGCCTCGGCTTGCGACACCTGATCGCCATCCGGCGCCTGTCCACGTTCACCCGCGCCCGTGCGGGGCTGGTAGACATATTCGTCGCTGACCCCGGCGTAGATGCTGGAATAGGCGGTGTAGGTCTTCTTGCTGACCGCCATCGCCCCGGCGACGCCCAGGGCGAACAGGGCGAGGAAGATCACGATCATCAACCAGATGTCCCGGAACAGCAGGCCGATCACGTCGCCCACGCCGTAGCGGGGCCGTGTGGTCACATAGGCCGTCGGGTGGGCCGTCGAACGCATGGGCGGGAACTGATTCCGTCGGGGGTGGCTACAGAGGACAAGCCTTGGGGCCACGGCGTTAACCCATGGTTACCCATAAGCGGCGACTGTCTGAGGAACGTCGATTGTTTCGGGTTTTCGAGTCACATGCTCATTGACCGCCGCCTGCTGATCCTGGGTCTCGGAGCGCTGGCCGGAGGCTGCGCCGGGGGCGACTACGCCGCGCGCATGCCCCGCCCCATGGCTTCCCAGGCCGGCGATCGGGTCAGCAACGTCGGCCGCTCAGGATTTCCTGACGTGGCCTTTGCCGACTGGTCGGACGATGAGCCTGAATACGTCCTCTATCCCGGCGATGAGATCGAGATCGCCACCCCGACCGCCCCGGAACTGACCCGCACCCAGAAGATCGGGCCGGACGGCCGAATCTCCCTGCCGCTGGTCGGCCAGATCCTGGCTGCAGACCGCACCATCGCCGAAGTCGAAGCCGA
>JBBRFV010000122.1:0-7212 GCA_038241335.1 Caulobacterales bacterium
GCGTAGGCGGCGGTGAAGATCACCCCGGTGACCAGCGCGAGGCCGACCCCGAACCGGTACAGCGGCGGCAGGTCCAGATGCGTGCCCGCCTGCCACGGCAGGGGCAGGGAGACAAAGAACAGCGCGACGGTGGAGGCCAGAACCAGCAGCCCCATCAGCGCCGCCTGACGGCCGGGCAGCGATGCCGCGGCCACCGTCACCGGCGCCACCAGCAGCAGGCAGAACGGGTTCTGCAGCCCGCCGGTCAGCCCCAGCAGGATGGACAGCTGAAGGATGTCGAACCCCAGCTGCGCCGCCGTCATCCGTCCGTCGGTCAGGGCGCCGTCGGTGCGTTTGAGCCGGGCGGTGGCGCTGAGATTCATCAGCACGCTGGCGGCGATAGTGGCCAGACAGCCCCACAGCATCAGGTCAAAATGGAAATACAGGGCCGCGACGGCGATGCCGGCGCTCTGGCCGGTGACCGCCATCCAGCGCAGCACGATCAGGGTGCGCAGGCTCAGGCCGCGGTTGCGACGCGGCAGGTTGCCGAAGGCGAAGCGGCCGTCGCCCTCGAAAAGGGGCGGGACCTGCGACGACGTCTGATCTTCTGTCAGGCTCACGCCTCTTCTATAGACCGGGTCGCGCCCGTGTGCGGCGCGATTTCGGGGGCCCTGATGCCGCGTCGCACCATCTTTCTGTTCGCGGGCGCCTGTTTCGTGATCGCCATCGCCCTGGCGATCCTCACTGTCATCGTCGTCACCGGCCGGGAACGGGCTCAGGAGGCGTTGCAGCCGGTTGTCTCGAGCGGCCAGCCGCAGATCGGCGGCCCCTTCCATCTGGTCGACCAGAACGGCCGCGCCGTGGACCAGACCCTGCTGGACGGCAAATGGAGCCTGGTCTTCTTCGGCTTCACCTACTGCCCCGATTTCTGCCCCACCACCCTGACCTCGCTCAAGGCGACGAAGGACCGCCTGGGCGCGCGCGGCAAGGACGTACAGGTGGTCTTTATCTCGGTCGATCCGCAGCGGGATACGCCCAGGGCGCTGAAAGACTACCTGGTTTCGGACGGCTTCCCCGAGGGCGCCATCGGCCTGACCGGAACCCCGGCCCAGGTGCGCGCCGCCGCAGACGTCTATCGGGCCTATTATGAAAAGGTCGGCGAGGGCGAGGGCTACACCATGAACCACTCCCTGACGGTCTACCTGATGGGCCCCGACGGAAACTTCCGCACGGCCCTCGCCCACGACCTCGGTCCGGACCGCTCGGCGCAGGTGATCACGAGGGCCATGGCGCGAGGCTGATCCGCCGCGCCATCAGGAAATTGGTTATCGTCGATAATCTTTTTGCAGTGCGGCGCGTTCTATGGTGCCCTGCCACATTGCGGCGGGGGCCGTTTCAAGGATTCCATGCTCTATTCGCTTCACGAGCTCGCCTACGCGTCGGCGACGCCGTTCCGGATCGGGGCCCAGTTGGCCCGGGGGTTCTGGACCTCTCCCTTCAATCCCGCAGCGGACACGGCCATCGGCCGCACCGCCTTCGCCTCGGCCGAGCTGTTCGAGAGCGTCACGCGGCGCTACGGCAAGCCGGCCTGGGGTCTGGAGACCATCGACATCGGCGGCAAGCCGGTGCGCACGACCGAACAGGTCGTCTGGTCCTCGCCCTGGTGTCGTCTGGTGAGGTTCGCGCGCCATATCGGTGATCTGAAGCGGGCAGGCAAGCCGACCGTGGCCCCGGCGGTGCTGATCGCCGCGCCCCTGTCGGGTCACTACGCCACCCTGCTGCGCGGCACCGTCGAGGGCTTCCTCCAGGACCACGACGTCTATGTCACCGACTGGTCCAACGCGCGGCAGGTGCCGATGCTGGAAGGCCGTTTCGACTTCTTCGACTACATCGACCACATCCGCACCATGCTGGGGGTGATCGGCCCGCGCGCCCACGTCGTCGGCGTCTGCCAGCCGGGCCCGCCGGTGCTGGCCGCCTGCGCGCTGATGGCCGAGGACGAGGATCCCAACCGCCCGGCCTCCATGACCTTCATGGGCTCGCCGATCGACGCGCGCCTGTCGCCGACCGTGACCAACCAGCTGGCCGAGGCCAAGCCGTTCACCTGGTTCAAATCCAACATGATCCACACCGTGCCCTGGCCCTATCCGGGCATCGCACGGCGGGTCTATCCGGGGTTCGTCCAGCTCTACAGCTTCATGTCGATGAACGAGGACCGGCACATCGACGCCCACCGCGAATATTTCCAGGACCTGGTCAACGGGGACGGGGACGGCGTTGAGAAGCACGAGGAATTCTACAACGAATACCTGTCGGTGCTGGATCTGAGCGAGGAGTTCTATCTCCAGACCATCGACATCGTCTTCCAGCAGCATCTGCTCCCGCGTGGCCTGCTGGAGCACCGCGGCCGCAAGGTCGACCTGACCCGGGTGACGGACATCGGACTGATGACGGTCGAGGGGGCCAAGGACGACATTTCCGGCGTCGGCCAGACCCAGGCGGCGCACGGCCTGTGCGCCAACCTGCCGGACGACCGCCGCGCGCTCTATGTCCACCCGGATGTCGGCCACTACGGCGTCTTCAACGGACGGCGTTTCCGCGACGACATCTATCCGCGCGTCCGCGACTTCATCGCCAGGAACGAGGCCATCTGTGCCGTACCGGAACGGCCAGCGGCTGCCGCCTGACGGACCGGAGCGGCTGGGCGTCGCCGCCCGGCTCTCGGTCAATCCGCGCGCGCGGCGGCTGTCGATCCGCATCGACAGCCGGGCCGGCGAGGCGGTGCTGATCGCTCCCAGCGAACGCAAACTGGCCGAGGTGGTCGCCTTCGCCCGCACCCGCACCGACTGGATGCGCGAGCGGCTTGCGGAACGCCCGGCCGGCAGTCCGCTGGCGCCCGGCGCCGTCGTCTCCCTGTTCGGCAAGCCCGTGCGTCTGGTCGCAACAGGGGGCGCCGGCGCGGCCCGGCTGACGGAGGATGCAGGCGGCGCGGTGATCGCATCAGGCGGCGAGGGCGAGGCCTTCGCCCGGCGCGTCGAAAACCTGTTCAAGAGGGTGGCGAGAGACACGCTCCAGACCCGCACCGATGTCCATCTGCGCACCCTCGGTCAGCGGCCGGTGAAGATGTCGATCGCCGATCCGAAATCGCGCTGGGGCTCCTGCAGTCCGCACAACCGCACCATCCGCTATAGCTGGCGTGTGGTCATGGCGCCCCCGGCGGTCATCGACTATCTGGCCGCTCACGAGGTCGCCCATCTGGTCCACGCCGACCACAGCCCGGCCTACTGGGCGGTCGTCGAGCGGCTGGTCGGGGACCATCGGCCGTTGCGCAAATGGCTGCGTGACCACGGCCCGGCGCTGCACGCGGTCGGACGTTAGGCGCGGGCCGTCAGAAGAACAGGGGATCGGCCTTCTTCTCCGGCGCGACGGGTTCCGGCTTTTGCGGAGAGGGCTGTTGGGGCTGGGGCGCCGTCGGCCGGACCACGGCCGGCCCGCGCTCGGGCGGGATCGGACGCTGGACCGGCGGCGGGTCGAGCGCGGGGTCCGGACCGACGGGGGCTTCGGCCGGCGGATTGTCTCCGAACAGGTCGCCGACCCGGCCGATCAGGCTTTCGACAGGGTTGGGCGGCTGCCAGCCCTCGGGCATCGCCGGGCCGTTGGGAATGGCCGGCGCGTTCAGCCTCGGCAGGGCCGCCGCCATGAAGCCATGCCAGATGGCCGCCGGCGAACCGCCGCCGGTCACGCCCCGCATGGCTGAGTTATCGTCCTTGCCGACCCAGACCGCAGTGACGAAACCGCCGGTGTAGCCGACGAACCAGGCGTCCTTGTAGTCCGAGGTGGTGCCGGTCTTGCCCGCAAGATCCCGTCCGGGGATCGCCGCGGACCGCCCGGTGCCCGAGGTCACCACGCCGCGCAGCATCTGGTTCATATAGTAGAGGTACGGGTTGGAGATGACCTGAAGCGGCCCCTCGTCGCGCCCCCCCCTTTGGTAGATCACCCGGCCCTGCGGGGTGCGGATTCGACTGATGCCGTAGGCCCGGACGCGTTTACCGCCGTTCGAGAAGGCGCCATAGGCCTGGGCCATCTCGATCGGGCTGACTTCAACGGCGCCCAGCGCCATGGCCGGCTCCAGACCGATGCGGCTGGTGATGCCGAGGCGCCGCGCCGTGCGGGCCACATTATCGCGACCGACCTGATCGGCGACGCCCGCCGCGATGGTGTTGACCGACTGGGCCACCGCGGTCGCCAGGCTCATCTCGCCCGCGTTGCCGCCGGAGTAGTTGCGCGGCGACCAGTTGCCGATCCGGATCGGAACGTCGTTGACCCGCGTCTCGGGCGTGTAGCCGCTCTCGACCGCCGTCAGATAGACGAAGGGCTTCCAGGCCGAGCCGGCCTGTCGACGAGCATCCACCGCGCGGTTGAACTGGCTGTCGCCGTAGGAAGCGCCGCCGATCATGGCCCGCACCCGGCCTTCGCCGTCCAGCCCCACAAGAGCCGCCTGCTGCACGCCCTTTGAGCCATCGCGCTCGAGGATGCGGTGGACGGCCCGCTCGGCCTCGGTCTGCAGGGTCAGGTCCAGGGTGGTTTCGACGACCATGTCCTCGGTCGGTTCGCCGACCAGTTCGCGGATCTGCTTGTCGAGCCAGTCGATGAAATACTGCGCGTGCTGGCTGGCCAGGGTGCGCGACACCCGCACCGGCTCGACCACGGCCTGGGCGCGCTGTTCGGGGGTGATGACCCCTTCCTTGACCATTTCGTTTAGCACCACGGTGGCGCGCGCCGCGGCCCGGTCCTTCTCGGACACCGGCGAATAGCGCGAGGGCGCCTTCATCAGGCCCGCCAGGAGCGCGGCCTCGCCGACGGTCAGGTTCTTCGCGCTCTTGTCGAAATAGCGCTGCGACGCGGCCTCGATACCATAGGCGCCGGCGCCGAAATAGACGCGGTTCAGATAGAGGGCGAGGATTTCCTTTTTGGAGAATTTCATCTCCAGCCACACGGCCAGCATCAGCTCCTGGACCTTGCGCTTCATGTTCTGGTCGGGACTGAGGAACAGGTTCTTGGCCAGTTGCTGGGTCAGGGTCGAACCGCCCTGGACAACGTGACCGGCCTTCAGGTTGGACGCCATGGCCCGGGTCATGCCGATCGGGTCGAAGCCGGGATGGTGATAGAAGCGCCGGTCCTCGATGGCGACGAAAGCGGCCGGGACGTAGTCGGGGAGGCTGTCGATGTCTGCGGGCGGGGCCTGCTGGGTCCCGCGCACCGCGATCAGGGCGCCGTTGCGGTCCAGATAGGTGATCGAGGGTTGGCGATCGACGTTGTACAGAGCGGAGGTGTCGGGCAGGTCGCGGGCGAACACCGCGAAGAAGACCACCATGAAGATGGCGCCCCAGACGCCGACCACCGCGGCCCAGTAGAGCAGGCGTTGCAACGGCGTGCGGGCGGGCCTGGGCCCTCCCGCGCTGCCGCCGCGTCTGAAGCTGAAACCCTCGCCCGCCATTAAACCCTCTCAGCTGCCCCGAACCGGTCATAGCCGTCCGGGGCCGCGACGAAAACGCCTCGCTGCGCCTCACGCCACCGTGAGGGGCGTTTTCGCCGAAACCATGACGCTGGACCGGACTATTCTAAAAACGCGTTCACCTCGGCGGCGAATGCGGCGGGCTGGTCCAGCATGATGAAGTGGGCGCTGTCGTCGATCCGCTTCAGCGTCACGCCGGGCAGGTTGGCGTAGGAGGCGCGATAGATGCCGTCGGTGAGCTCGTCGGTCATACGAGGGTCGTTGAACCTGGCGTAGACCACCTCGGTCGGGGCGGTGATGTGCGCCAGTTCCGGGCGGAGGTCGGTGACGATCAGCTCGCGGAAGGAGGCCGCTGCGACGGCGCGGTCGCTGTGGGCCGCGTCCTCGAGCGGTCCGGCGCGCATCGATTCTGTCTTGATCATGCCGGCCACGGTGGCGGCCGACTGCTGGCGATAGGCTTCTTCCGGCCCGGTGGTCATGCCCGTGTAGATCTGGTCAGCAATCGGCGCGACGCTTTCGGACGTGGCGTTCCCGCCGGCGAACATGGCGCCCATGAAGGGGACCATGTCGACCACCATCAGCTTGCCGACGCTGTCCGGATGCCGGGCCGCCAGCATCAGGGCGATGGCGCCGCCCATCGAGTGGCCGATCACGACCGGGTGGTCGAGGTGCTGTTCGGCGATGTAGCGGGCCAGGTCTTCAGCCACCGGGGCGGCGACCGGACCGCTGGCGTTGTCCTCGGCCGGGGCGCCGGCGAAGCCCTGGATGTGGACGCGGTGGATGCGGTAGCGGCCTTTCAACTGTTCGGTCAGCGCGTCCCACACCTCGGGCGACGAACTGAGACCCGGGATCAGGATGATGTCGCCGGCCGGGTGCTCGGGACCGTCGATGCGGACATGGAAGCGGCCGGAGGCGAAATCGGCGTGGTGGTGGTGTTCGCCGGTCATGGCGTGATCCTGCTCCTGGGCGGCGGCGGGAAGGGCGACGGCCAGAAGGGCGGCGGCGCAGACGGCGGTGACGATGAATTTCATGATGATCCCCGATGGTGGAGCGGATGTCCGCCTTGTCCCCCTAGTCGTCACAGAGGGCGCGAACGGATGCAGGGGGTCAAGACTTCGCGTTTTCCGCCCGCTAGACTGGCTTCATGACGCCTGCCGAAAGCACTCTCGCCCGCTCGCCCGAAGCCAAGGCCCCGCCGACCGCCTTCGGCAAGGGTTTCGTGCTCGACGCCTGGTATTTCGTCGCCCTGTCGCGCGAGGTCGCTCCCGCCTCGCTCAAACGGCACGAGCTGCTGGGCGAGCCGGTGCTGGTCGGCCGCACCCGCGCCGGTCAGGTCTACGCCATGCGCGACATCTGTCCCCACCGCGCTGCCCCCCTGTCGGCCGGTCGGCTGGTGGAGAAGCCGGGCGAAGGCGAGACCATCGAGTGCTGCTACCACGGCTGGCGCTTCCGCCCCGACGGCGTCTGCGCCGCCATCCCGTCCCTGGTCGAGGACCAGGCTTTCGAACCGGACCGCATCCGCGTGAGGTCCTATCCGGTGCGCGAGAGCCAGGGGATGGTGTTCGTCTGGATGACCTCGGACCCGCGCGGGGCCGGCGAGCCGGACCATGAGCCGCCGATTTTCCCCGGGGTGGTCGGCGGCGAAGCTAGGCTGGTCGAGTCTATGGATTTCGACGCCCACATCGATCATGCCGTCGTCGGCCTGATGGACCCGGCCC